>JAGRMP010000316.1 GCA_020441225.1 Maritimibacter sp.
CCAAATCCGCGGCGGGGGCGTCGCGTCGGCCGGCCGGTTGAGGTCCTCGATGGACGGCAGGCGCGGCGCGAAGGGGGCGGCGGTCACCGCCCCCTTCACCCCGAACCGCCGCAGCGCCCGGGCGCCGCCGGGGCCCGTCGCGGCCCGTCCGGGCGGGCCGGGTCTCGCGAAACCGGAGCTCAGGCTGCCCGAACGGCGACGATGCTGGCCGATGGCGCCGTCCTGGCGATGGTGGATGGCAGGCAATCGGGCCGTGCAATCCCGAACGCGGAGCGCGACGTCGGCGAAGGACAAACGGGGGGGCTGGACCACGGGGGTTGGCAGGACGGTCCGAGTCGGGCGACTGTTGCGGAAACCGGCGGTCCTATTCAGACCGCCCGCGGGCACGGAAACGGATTTCACCGAGACATGTCCGCAATTGCCGTTCCGGCGTTCGGGTCCATTTCGTCTTGTGCATTCAGAAAAGGTATTGCCGTGAGAACCTCGTTTTTCAGCCGTCCCATCGTTTCCCTGGTCAGCGTCGTCATGCTTGTTGTGAGCCTGTCGGCGGGACGTGCCGATGAAGAGGTCGGCCTTGCAGGGCTTGTCGATGCAGCGACGGCCGCACGGAAAGCGGGTGACCTTGATCGCGCGCGGGACCTTTTTTCAACCGCCCTGGACGCCCTTCGTGGCCTGCCGGGGCAGCAGAAAAACATCGCCTTCCTCGAGAACCAGCGCGCCGCCGTCGAGCTGGAGGACGGCAAGGCGGCAGCGGCGCAAGAGGGGTTCGCGCGCGCTGTCGAGCTGGAGCCCGATGCGGCACGGGCGGCGCAATATGCGGCAAACCTCGGCAATGCCGCGTTGGAGGCCGGCGATGCAGCGGCAGCCGGCGCGGCCTTCGATCGGGCGCGCAGGGCGGCAGATCCCGCGGTTTCGGCGCGGGGCCTCGAAGGGCTCGGACGCATTGCGCTGCGCGCCGGTCTCGGTGTCACCGCGGCCGAATGGTTTGCCGAAGCCTATGCGCGCAACCCGGATGCCGCCGCCGCGAAGCGCGCGGACATCGCCCAACGCGCGGTGCAGGGTTATCTCGCGGCGCGGCGCCCGGACCAGGCGCGCGAATGGCTGGAACGCGCCGCGGCCGACCGCGAGGCGGCAGGCGGGGACCGGGATTACGGCTACGACGGCCTTGTCGCGCGTGTCGATATCCTGTCCGGGAAACATGCTGCGGCGCGGCAGCTGCTGGAGGAGCTGATCGAGGCCGGCCGCACGGGCGCCGCGTCGCGCGCTGTGCTGGCCTCGGCACTTTACAATCTGGCCGAGCTCGACTTTCGCCACGGCCGCTACAGTGAAGCGGACGAAACCACGCTCGAAGCGCAGCTGCTGTTTGCCGAAGTGCATGGGGCGGCGCATCCGGTGGTCGGGCAGGCGATCCACCGAAGGGCTCTGGTGTTTCAGGAACTGGGCGATCTTGAGCGCAGCGGGCAACTCTACGACGAGGCGCTCGCGCTGTTCGCCGAGACCCTTGACGCGGGCCATCCTTTCATACTCTCGACCCTCATAGAACGCTCGCAGCTCATGGCGGCCGAGGGGGCGCCGGAGACGGCGGCCGACGAGATGGCGGCGCTGTTGCAGAACCCGTTCTTCGAGACCGACGACGGGGCCTATGCGGGCTTTCTCGCGAATGCCGCCCTGGGCCTGGCGCGCAAGGCGGCGGGCGCGCGCGGAGGTGCGATCGAAGCGCTGGAAGCGGCGGTGGCGAAACGGACGGAGCTGACGATCTCGCCCGTCGATCTCCTGCCGAGCCTGCTCGCGCTTGCCGAACTGCGCGCCGAGGCCGGCGAAACCGTTGTGGCACGCGCGCTGGCCCGGGAAGCGGCCGAGATCATGGACGGTCTGGGGATCGCTTCGATCGCGCTGCGCGGCGAAGCGGACCGCCTGCTCGCGGAACTCGACTGGGCGGCGGGTGCGCAGGCGGCGGCCCTGCGCCGGGGCGCGGAGATGATGGATCGGATCGGGGCGCGGATCGCCGAATTGTCGTTGCGCCCGACGATCTCGGCCGATTTCGCACCGGTCCAGATCCGGGGGCAGGTAGGGATGCATCTCGACCACCTGCTCGCTGCGGGCGGAGACCGCAATGGATCGGCGATCTTCGAGGCGATGCAGCTTCTGCATATGCACGAGACCACCAAGGCGACGAGCGGCTACCTGGCCCGGCTGATCGAGGAGGACAGTGCCCTGGGTCGGCTGCTGGTCCGGCGCAAGGCGGTGACCGACGGTTTGCGCGCGCTCGAAGATGTTGTTGGAGCCGAGGGGGCAAACGTGGCCGGTTACGCCGCGCTGACGTCCGAGCTTGCGCGGCTCGACCGGGAGCTCAGTGCGGAACACCCGCAGAAGCTGTTCGAATTGCAGGCCGGTGTGGTGCCTCTCGAGACGGTGCAGGCAGCGCTGGCCCCGGGCGAGGCGATGTGGCTGCACACGGCTTTCGCGGAACGCAGCGTGATCGCCTGGGTCACACGCGACACGCTGCAACTGTCGGCGCTCCCCGTCGGGATCGCGGCGTTGAAGGAAAAGGTCGATCGACTGCGCTATGCGCTTGACGCCGATCGGGGTGGGGGACGGACATATCCCGTCGATCTCGCGGCTGAGCTCTTTCGCGATCTGTTCGGGCCGGTATCGGCGCGGATATCGCAGGTGCGGCGGATCGTGGTGATCCCCGACGGGCCGGCGCAGGAACTGCCGCTCGCCCCCCTGGTGATGGCATCGGACGGGGCAGGGACGCGCTACCTTGGCCTCGAGAAAGCCATCCTGCGCACGCCCTCTGTGCACACCTGGCGGCTCCTCGGTCAGACGCCGACCGCCGGCCGTGGCCGCGGCTTCGTCGGTTTTGCCGACCCGGATCTGGGCGCCGGTCCGACGGACGAGACCACGCGGTCCGTCAGCCTCATCGACAGGCTCTCGGGGCTCGCCCGTCCCGACGCGGTGCGCCGTTTGTTCGGGCCCCTTCATGAGACAAGGGGAGAGCTCGAAACCCTGTCCGGGCAGTTTGCGCCGGATCGGACACGGCTGTTCTTCGCGGACCTGGCGACCGAGACCACCGTGAAAGCGACCGATTTCGCCGATGCCGAGGCCGTCGTCTTCGCGACCCATGCGATTGTCGCGGGGGATTTCGACGCGCTGTCGGAACCTGCGCTCATCCTGACCCCTCCTCAGGACGCCTCGCGCCGGGACGACGGGCTGTTGACCGCTTCTGAAATTGCGTCTCTCGACATTCCCGCCGAGCTGGTGATCCTCTCGGCATGCGACACGGCGGCACCGTCGGGGCGCAGCGGGGCGGCCGGGCTTTCGGGCCTCGCCAGCGGTTTTTTCCGCGCCGGGGCACGGCGTCTGCTGGTGAGCCAATGGACGATCGCCTCGGAGCCGACGGTCCTGTTGACGACGGGATTTTTCGATCATCTGAACGAGGATCCCGCTCGCGACGCGCCGGAAGCATTGCGGCAGGCGATGCGTCGCCTCCAGGATATTCCAGGCAAATCCTACTATGCGCATCCGACCTTCTGGGCGCCGTTTGTGGTCGTCGGTGTGCCCTGATGCCCACATATTCCCGTTGAAGAGCCCCGATTGCCCGCAAAATTGTGTCCAAGACTTGCCCAATGCGTTCCTGAGGGCGCATTGTTTCGGAATTAGAATAAACGGTTTTCATTGGTTGCGCTCCAAAACGAGCGAAAGGGCGATCTGAAATTTTCGCGGATCTGGATTGGACGGTATTTCGAGGTCAAGATTATGCATGAAGGTATTTCCAGGATTGCGGCCGCGGCGGCGTTCGCAATCGTGCTGGCCTCGGCAGGCGAAGCACAGACTGCCGGCACCGGCGCTTTGAACCTCGCGGTGGACAGGGTGCGGGCCAATCCGGCCAATCCGGAGGCCTCGTTCCAGCTTGCGGCCGTTGCGATCAACCAGGGCAATGTCCCGACCGCGATCTCGGCGCTCGAACGGGTGCTCATGGTCAATCCACAGCTCGACAACATCCGCCTTGAGCTCGGCCTGCTCTACCTCAGGTCGGGCTCGACCGACCTGGCCGAAAGCTACATTGCACAGGCGATGACCGCGTCCGACATTCCCGACGAGGTTCGCGCGCGTGGTGCGGCGTTGCTGGCGGAAGCGCAGGGATCGAAAGAGCGCACGCGTGTCAGCGTGACGACCCGGGCGGGGTTCCGGTTCGACAGCAACGCGACCTCGGCGCCGGCGGCGGGGGTCTTCGATACCCCCTTTGGCGTCGTCGAGCTCGAGGCAGAGGACGCCGGGGCATCGGATTTTTCTGCCAGCTTCGGCGCCACGGCGCGTGTCACCCATGATCTGGGTTTCCAGGCGGGTCACCTCCTGGTGTTCGAGGCCGGCTATTCCGGCCAGAGGTTCAACGCGCAGGCCCAGCTCAACCTCGACCGCGTCGATCTGTCCGTCGGTCCGACCCTGATGTTGGGCCGTGCGCTCGACCGCCCGGCGGAGCTTTCGATCCGCGCATTCGGCGGCTACCAGCTGCGGGCGGGCGAGGCTTATCTCGGCGAATACGGTCTGCGCGGGGCGCTCGCGGTGGCGGCGACACCCGAGACCCAGGTGAGCCTCGGCGCCGGGCTCGCCTACCAGGATTATCTCGACACCACGGACCTTACCGACAACGACCGCAAGGACGGGCTCTACGCCAACGGCACTTTGGGCGTGCAGTACCGGTTCGACGACAGCACGATGTTCCGTGGCGATCTGATGGTCGCACGAAAGGAGGCGCGGGAGGATCTGGAGGCGTTTACCTTGATGCGTGCGGGCGTCGGCGTGGTCCGGGCGCTGCCTCAGATGGGCGGGGTCGAGCCGATTTTGTCGCTCGATGCCGCGGTGGAAAGCCGGAGCTACGATGGCACCGCGCTGGTGGCGACCACGGTCCTCGATCGCGAGGACCTGGCCTATGAATTCGGCCTTGGGCTGGAGATCCCGCTCAAATCCGGCCCCGCGGTGCTCGGACAATTTTCCTATCGCACCAACGATTCCAACGACGACCTCAACGATTACGACAACATCGGCCTGCAGATCGGGATCGCCCACAGATTCTGATCCGCCTGGACCGATGGTCACAGGAGATTGAAAATGATGCAGAGCGTTTTGAAAAGGCATCTCCTCACCACTGCGCTTGCCGGATTGCTGGCGGCCCCGATGCCGGCCCTGTCCGAGAATGCGCTCCGGCAGGTCAACTTCGGAACCGGGGCCGCCACGGTCGCGGCAAAGACCGGCGAAGTGGTCGAGATATTGCTCGCCGACGGCACGTCGGTGGTGCTCGCGCCGGGGAGCGAGGTCCATGTCTCGAGCGACGGGGCGCAGGTGGACATCCTCCTGACCGGGGGACTGATGCGGGTCTCGGGTGGGGCGGGGGCCGGTGACGGTATCCGGATCCAGACCCCCCAGGGCACGGCGCGGCTCAGGGCCGGCGTGGCCGTGGTGGCGGCCGAGAACGGCGCCACCCGGGCGCATCTCATCGCCGGCGAGGAGATCGTGCTGCGCTGCGGCAAGCGCAACCGGACGCTCTACCGCCCCGGCTTCCAGTCGGTCTGCAAGGGCACGGGCCCCTCGGTACCGCGCAAGATGACGGCCGCCGATCTGGCGGCCGACATCGCCCGGCTGTCCGCGGTGCTGAAACAGGGGGCGTCGGGTGGCGGTGGCGGGACGGGCGGCGGCACGGCCGGGGTTGGCGGCGCGGCACCGGGAGGCGGCATCCGGCAGGCCGGAGTCGGGGATGGCTCCGGCGAGGATCTCGCGGCCCCGGTGACCTCGAACGAGGACTCGCCGGATGTCGAACCACCCTTCGGCACCATCGACCTCGCGGGGGTTTTCGGGATCGAGGAGGTTGAGGCGGGGGAAAAGTTCGGAGAGACATCAACCACAATCGTCGATGGGCGGAACGCCGGACCGGCACAGGAGCTCCATTATCCGCCCGGTTCGATTGCTCAGGACCTAGTGCCAGAACCTTTCCGTTTCTTTGGACCAACCACCAACAGAGTCGGCTTCCCAGTTGACTTCGCACTCTCTGGCGAGGGGATGGCGGAACATGGTGCATTGAACGAGGATGGCGGTGGGCTCTCCTTCTTCGTCGACACCGCCGGCGAAGAGTTCGGCGTCAAGCTCGCGGACATTCGGGAATATGGTGATCCCCAGGCACTTTTTCATTTGGACGCTTCCAGCCAAGTGCAAGGGGTGATTTCCGCAGACACCTTCTTTTTACGCGATTCCAACCTCCCGTTCGCAAGGGGAGACAGCACATTTGGACCATTTGAGTACGAGATGAGGGGGTCCATTTTTCGGCCTGCCGCCCCAGGAGATTTACGGAACTACGACGCAAGTGACATCCAGAATGTTTTTTTGGCTTCCGATCTCGTCTTCGCGGCTGTCTTTGACGATTTGGACAATCTGGAGGGTTTTGAAATCGAATCGGGTACTCCAGTTGGTCTAGGCTCGGACCTCTCTTTCTACGGAGTGCCCGGAATAGGTGCGACCATGGATGGGCTCGCTTTTGGCGAGCTCAATGGGGTTGGGTCGGATGGAGTCCGTCGCGAGTTGGACAACTTCTTTTTTGCTCGTATCGATGGTGCTCCGACCTTTCAGATGGTGAACCCGGGTCAAGATCCCCGGATCGACGCGGATGTGATGCGAGAAGCCGTGGCCTTTTACGTCGCTGAGAAGTTTCCTGAGGCCACGGCCGCGAAGCTGGATTCCGGAGACACTTTTGCATCTGGCCTCATCCTCGACGCCCCCACCGGCCAGAGCGTGACCTTTGCGGCTGGCGACCTCGACGGGTTGGCGGACGATAACGCGCCCGGGCGGAACCTCGACCGATCCATCGACCGGTATTCGCTCTCGGCTGGTCTGCCGTCCGGTGCGCTCGACGACGACGGCAATCCGACCGATCTGTTCAACCCTGCCAACGCCGACCGGCTCACGGCCGTGACCGACCTTGACACCGGGATGCGGGGGTTCCTCCGGGGCGAAAGCTGGACCGATCTCGACGGCCGCGGCGACGGCCGCGGGCCGTTGCGGACCCGCGAGCTGACCGACAGCGGCCTGATCGTGGTCAACCCGGACGGCGATCCGGTCGCCGACGATCTGACATCGAAGATGCTGCATGCCGATTTCGGGATCGCGGATGTGCGCGGGCGACAGGTGTCGACGATCTCCGCCACCGTCGGCGAGATCGAATTCCGGCTGCAACATGACCTGTATCAGGATCCGAGCGAGGACCCCGCGATGGGCGACGCGCTCGCGACCGCGCAGACGATCGGCACCGCGCGCGGGTTCTACCCGGACGAGGACGGCACGGGCTTCGACTTCGGCGCCTCGACGCTGTTCACCTCGGAGTTTCGCAGCACCGCCGCGGGCGGGGGCAATCCGTTGGTCGATGCCGATGACGACGGGACCCCCGATGTCGGGCGGCTCGGCTTCATGGTGTTCGAGAACGCGGGCACGGTTTTCGACGATGTCGCCCCCGACCCGAAGCCCCTGAAGGGCGGTCTGGAGCAGCCGATGGGCGGGGGTGAGGACACCGAGTTCGCCCTGCTCCGTCTCGGGATCGCGGCCGAAGTCACCGCATCCCCGGCCAGGCTTACCCCGTTCACCGGGCGCGACATCGGTTTCGCCGCCGGGATCATGGAAGTGGAGGGCAAAGGTACCGTCCTGCTCGCGCCTGTTGGGCTCGGCGGCGACGCCTTTTTCGACTTCGCGGCGCGCGGCAAGGACGATACGGCCTTCGGCGCCGAGCTTGTTTTCGACGGCCAACGGATCGCTTTCGGCGGGGCGGATAACCCGAGCGCCTTTGCCAGCCATTCGGAATTCGGCGCCGTCGCCACGGCCGACGACGGGACCAACATGGCGATGATCTCGGGGGAACTGATCAAACCGGCGTTCGGCACTGCCGACGCGCCCGCAGCCTCCGACAAGATCCGTCCGATCAAAGGTGGCTATGAGCATGTGAAATGGGGCTTTTTCTTCGGCGACATGCCGGAGGTCGCCGGTGTGCGGCGGCACATGCACCTCGGCAGCTTCGCCTCGGGGACGCCAACGCGGAATTTCGACCAGGCGCGTGCCGGCAACGTCACCTACCGTGGCCATGTCGTCGGCAACGTCACCCATGGCGGAGAGGTCTATACCGCGACCGGTGAGTTCAAGGACAGGTTCAGCTTTGCGGCGAACAGTTGGAGCGGTGCCCCGGTGATTACCAATTTCGATGGCGAGACCTATCGCGGGACCAGTTCGGCGACCCGGAGCGGTGCCTACAGCGGCCTGGCCACGTCAACGTCCGGCGGGCTCACGGCGGCGCTCGACGGCCGGTTCGTGGGCGAGCTTGTCCCGGTGTCCGACGGGACCGCGCCGAAGGGGCTGGTCGGATCGTTCAGCATCAGCGGCGCGCGGAATTCAAGCGGCTACCGGGCGCTCGGGACCTTCGGGGCCGAGACCAGGTGACGCTGTTTCCGGCGGCCGCGAGCAAGGCGCGGCAGCCGCTGGACACCGCGCTTGACCCTGTGCCCGAGGTTGTGGCGGCGCCTGCGCGCGTCAGTTCAGAGTGGTGATTTCCACCCGCCGGTTGCGACCGTCTTCCGGGGCATCCGGGAACAGGAGACGGGTCTCGCCGAAGCCGAGAATGTCCAGCCTGTCCGGGGCGATCCCCTGTGTCGATGTGAGATAGGTTTTGACCGATTGGGCCCGGGCCTGCGAAAGGGCGAGATTGTCGTCGGCGCGCCCGACCGCGTCGGTGTGGCCGGCGACGGAAAACCGGTAGCCGGCGAGCGCGTCCGAGCCGAGGGCTTCGGCGACGGTGGCAAGCAGGCCTTTTGCCTCTTCGCTCAGTTCGGCACTGCCGAGGGCGAAGGTGACCGCAAGGTCGATGCTCGGACGCGCCATCGCCGTGACCTCGGCCCCGCGCAATTTCAGCGGCGGGGTGAGGGCATCGACCAGCCCCTCCTTGGTCGTCTGCGCGAGGGGCGCATCCTGCGCAATCGCCATCGCGGGAAGGGTGAACGCGACGAGAAAAAGCTGTGTCATCCGCATGCAATATCTCCTTTCAAATCTGTGTCACCGGACGGGATCGAGCCATGGCCGTCTCGCGGCGCGTCTTACTCGACCACCGTCACCGTGAGGGTCGCGGCCGCGACGTCGGTCGCGCCGAGCGACTGGAAGACCTCCCCGAGCCGTGTGGCGTAGTGGGGCGGGACCGGCTCGAAAGACGTGCCGCGCATCGCCTCGGGCAGATCGGCGCGCACGTCGCGCGAAGTGGCGAAGCAGCGCAGGGCTTCGATCCCGTAGGTTTCGCCGGTGATGGTGATCTCGAAATCCGTCGGTTTCGCCGGCGCGTGGCGCGGGGGAAACTCGTGCAACCGGCCGCCTTCGTAGAAATTCGCGTCGCGACCGTCGCCCTGGATCGGGTTCGGCAGGAACTGGACGGTCTCGCCGTCCGAGGCGACATAGAAACAATAGACCCAGCTGTCCTGCGCGAGGCGAAACATGGCGCGGAGTTTCTCTCCGACGCGATAACTCGGGCTCGCTCCGCGAGGTCCGGTCATCTTGAAATCTTCCCCTCCGACGTCCCAGCCGGGCGCTTCCACCGGCTGCGCCGGCGCCAGACCCATCCCGGGCGGCAAGGCGCCGGGGCGGACGTTGCCGGACCAGCCGTGCGGAACCCCGTCGGGGTCGCGGAGCGTGACCGAAAGAAGGATCGCGGTGTCGCAGGGCCAGTAGCGGAAACTCAGCCGGTAGGCGGAGGTCCCGGCGCCGGACGCGCCTGCATCGGTGTCGGTGAAGGCGTCTTCGATCTGGCGCGCGGACACTTCGGCGCCGCGCAATTGCAGGAGGGCTGCGGAATCGGTCCTGTGCATGTTGCGGATCGTGAGCCGCGCGGCGCCGGCGAGCGCGCCGTGCGCGGCGGCCAGCCGTTGGACGAGTTCCGTCTCCAGGTGCCGACCGAAACCCGTGCGGGCGGTCGTGTCCTGGAAATACCCGCCTTCGACGACGAGATGCTGCATGTCGGGGGCCTGTCCGGCGAGGTCTTTGGCGATTTCATCCAGGGCGCGGTCGAGCGCCTGGGCGGGGTCGTTGCAGCCGCCGCCGGCAAGCGTTTCCGGGATCGCAATCGGGCCGACGCTGGCGACGGCCACGCTGGTCTGCCGCAACATCGCCCGGAAGGTCGCCTGTGGCACGCCGCCCTGCTCCTCGATCCTGCCGGCGACGATGAAATCGACCGCACCGAGATTGGCTTCGAGCTCGTCGAGGGTCTGCGCACCCTTGTCCCAGTCGGCGCCCGTGGACTGCAACAGCCGCAGGGTGACGCCGATCCCGCGGACATCGGTGGTCTTGAAACACGCGGGCGCGGCCGCGAGGTAGCCGGCAAGGAAGCGGTCGTAGATCCGGTTGGCGAGCGCCGGCGCGATCGGGATCTCGCGCGCGTCATAGGGCCAGATGCCGACATGGGTTGGGCGATGGATGCTGCAGGGCCCGGCCTCGGCCAGTTGCCTTGCGATTTGTGCCCCCGCGCGTTCCATCGCCTGTTCGTCGGTCTGGGCCATTGTCGCGCCCGCCGCGGTGCACAGGGCGACCGCAAGGACCCACGCGAAAAACCGCCTCAACGGTCGAAACCCGCGGGCACGCGCACCCGCCCTCCGGTCGTCCCTGCGCATGCTCGGTTTCCGCTGTGTCGTGTCGGCAATGTGTCCAACCATGGTTTCGTCCTGAAAATGCGTTCGTTTCGTCCTAAAATTGGAAAACGCAGGTCTATTCCGGTTGTTCAATATCTCCGGACCGCGCTTCGTGGGAAAGGACCCTTGGGTCCGCCCGCAATGATCGGACATCCTCTCCGCGTTCAGTTTGCCATGTCTGGACCTGGATCGCCACCGTTGCGAGCAACGCCCGCGCTCTCGGCCGCCGCGCGCGGAGCGTGCGCATCACACCGCCCCGTCCGCTCTCCCCCCGAGCTGTGCCGGCGTCGTGGTCCCGAAGGCGGCGCCGGGACCCGGGGAACCGGAGTGCGACGGTGGCGAGACTTCGGGTCGGCGGCGGGTTCTGGATCGCAGGCCGGAGCCGGTGACGGAGCGCCCGGCCGATCCACGATGCGAAGCGCGTCGACCGTGATCGACCGGAGCGTCGCGCCGGGCAGGTGGAGGGGAGCGTGGCGGTGAGAGCGAAAACCCCCCGACTTCATTGACATTTCACGGGCGGGGAGCCATACGGACATGTGGTCCCCGACATCGCTGCCGCCGTGCTGCCGTCCGCGATACGACCGCACGCCTTCACGTCCAGTGGCATGTCCCCCGCGCTTTTTGCAAGCGCGGCAATGGAGGGTGCGGGATCAACCATCATATCACTCGGAAGACCGGTCGGGCCTGTCCGGCAGCGCGGCAGCTGCAGAGCCGCCGCTCAGGGAGGCGGGCCGCCCTTGCGCGCTGCGTCCGGTCCCTCGCGGTTCTTGTCGCGGTCGCGGTCGGTGCCGTGGTTGTCGCAGCCGCGCCGGTCCGGGCCCAGGCGACGGCGGCGGATGTGCCGCCGAATGCCGAGGCGCGCAGCTACGGGACCGGCTGGGATTGCGACCTCGGCTACCTGGAGGACCGGGACGTCTGCGTGGAAATCCAGCTTCCCGACAACGCCTATCCGACCGGGCGCTCCTACGACGAAGGCTGGGCCTGCACCTACGGCTATCACCGCCGGTCCGGCGGCTGCGATGAAGTCCTCGTGCCGGAGAACGCCTATCTGAACGCGAAAGGCGATGGCTGGCAATGTGACCGCTTGTACCGGCGTGTCGGGGCCGGCTGCGAAGCGATTGCGGTGCCCGAACACGGCTATCTCATCGACCGGTATTCCGACGTCACCATTGGATGCGACTGGGGCTATCGGCTCTACCGGGGCGATTGCGTCGCCATCGAGCTGCCGGAGAACGCCCATCTGACCGACCGGTATTCCGACAGCGGCTGGGTCTGCAATCGAGGGTTCCGCGCAACGTCCGACCAATGCGTGCCGGTGGAGGTCCCTCAAAACGCATACCTGTCGGGCGACGGCACGTCCACGTCATGGAAATGCGAGCGCGGGTACCGCGCCGTGCGGGATGGCTGTGCAAAGATCGAGCTGCCCGCGAATGCCCATGTGAACCGGGCCGGCAACGGCTGGGAGTGCAACCGCCCTTACACCCGGAGCCGGGACGACTGCACGCTTGAGTAACCCAACCGGCCGGGAAGGCCGGGTGCGGCTGGACGTGGGTCCGGCAGACACGGGAGGTAGAAGATGAACGATCGCAAGTTCAATGACGGGCTCGGCGAGAAATTGAGGACTGTCGGCGAGACGCCGGAGGCGAGCGGGAAGACGAAACGGATCGCAGCGGCCGGCGTGATCGCCCTGATCGCCGCCGGCGTTGCCCTGACAGCCAGATACTGGATCGGAAACTGAACATGACACAAAAAGACATCGCCAGTCGCGCCATTGCGATCATCGCGCCGACATCGAAACCGAAGCCGAAACCGCGCCCCGCCTACCAGGTCAGGCGCGCGGATGTGGTCGGGATCGTGGAGGCGGACCACGACAAGTACAGTATCAAGGCGGGGCAACTGGGCGGGGTTTTCGTCGCCCGGGCGTTCCCGAAATCCTCGACCCGAGCGCAGGGCCTGATCGCCGAGGCCGAAGGCGACACCGAAGAGACGGCCATCGCTGCGCTGAGGGCCAAGATCGAGGCCCGCGACGTGCGGCGCGTGGCGGAGCGCCGGTGGGACGAGCTGGCCGCCGTATCGGTGCCGGAGACCGACGAGTTTATCGAGGCCCTGCGCCAGCTACCGCTGTCGCGGCCGCAGATCGCGATGCTGAAAGCGCTTTGTTTCGCCCGCGACAAGGGGATGACCATGGCCCAGCTCGCGCGGGCTGCGGGCTACAGATCGCGCGATTCCGCGACCAAGGTGTTTCGCAAGGCCGGCGATCTGGTCGTCGATTACCTGGCGATCGACCTCGGCGAAGAGATCAACCGCGACGGCGACGGTGCGTCGCTCCTACTGGCGGTCAAGCATGTACCGGGCGAGGATGCCCCGCCGGTCTGGGTGATGCATCCCGAATTGCGCGACGCGGTCCAGCGCGCATTGTGAACCGTCTTGCCGGGCTGCGGGCGGCGCCCGCGGTCCCGCGCAACATTGTCGGAAGGGCATGTCGATGCTGGAAAAGAAACCTTGCCCGATCGACAGGATCCATGTGCCGGTGAAGCGCGCCAAGACGCTGGACCCGGACAAGGTGGTGGCGCTCGCCGAGGACATGCTGGAGCATGGCCAGACCACGCCGATCCGGCTGCGTCCCGATGGCGACAGATATGTTCTACTCGAGGGGCTGCACCGGCTGGAGGCGCTTAGGGCGCTCGGCGAGGTCAGCGTCGACGCCTACCTCGTGCGCGCCCGCCTGCACTGACCGTCAGGCCCGGATCTCGGGCTCGGATGTTGGGCTCAGGTTTCGGGCCCAGATCTCAGGCCAATACCTCAGGCCGGCAGCGCGCGCGCCTCGGAAAACGACAGCAGCCGGCGGCTGTTCTCACACCACAGGTGCAGCCGCGCGCAATGCAGGCTGTCGCGCAGCGTCAAGCGTTGGGATTGCGCCAGCGCGTCATGGTCCCGCATCACCTCACCCAAACGGTAGAACGGGATCCGTGAAGCCAGGTGGTGGACGTGGTGGACGCCGATATTGGCGGTGAACCAGCGCAGGATGCCGGGAAGGGCGTAATGTGAACTGCCGTTCAGCGCCGCGGCCTGCACGTTCCAGCCCTCTTCATGTTCCCAGCTCGTATGTTCGAACTGGTGCTGGACGAAGAACATCCACATGCCGATCGAGGACGCGAGAAGTGCTGTCGGCAGGAACACGAAGACGAGCACCTTGATCCCGCCGAGCCAGACGATCAGGCCCAGGATTGCGAGGATCGCCACGTCGGTGCCGAGCGCGCTCAGCCAGTAGCGCCAGCCCGCGCCCATCTGCCCAAAGGGTAGGCGGTTTTGCAGCAGAAAGACATAGATCGGTGCGATTCCGAACAGGAACAGCGGGTTGCGCACGAGGCGGTAGAGAAAGCGTCCCACCCAGGATTTCGCGCGGTATTCGCGCACAGTGAGGGTGGGAATGTCGCCGGTTCCGCGGCGATCGAGGTTGCCAGTCGAAGCGTGGTGGATCGCGTGGTTGCGGCGCCAGACGTCATAGGGCGTGAGGGTGAGCACCCCGAGGGCGCGGCCGACCCAGTCGCTGAGCTTGCGGTTCCTGAAGAACGCGCCATGGCCGCAATCGTGCTGGATCATGAAGGTACGGACCAGGAAGGTCGCGTTGAACAGAGCGAGCGCGACGGCGAGGAGCGTGCTGTAGGACAGCATCCACCAGGCGAACGCCCAGAGCCCGAGGAAGGGCGCGAGGGTCACGGTGAGTTCGAACAGGCTGCGGGGAAGGCTCGGTTCGCGATATTTCGCGAGGACGCGGCTCCAATCGGAAGGTTGCAAAGCGGCGCCCTTTGTTGGCTGTGTAGAGCTTGGGGCCGGGCGCCGTTTCCAGCGCCCGGCAGGTCTGTTACGCGAGCTCGAGGTTCGACGCGCTTTCGCGGCCGTCGCGGCCGGCTTCGATCTCGAAGGTGACCTTCTGGCCGTCCTTGAGCTCGGAGAGACCGGCGCGCTCAAGTGCCGAGATATGCACGAACACGTCGCGCTTGCCGCCTTCGGGCTCGATGAAGCCGAAACCTTTGGTGGCGTTGAACCATTTCACTGTGCCATTGGCCATGTGGAGTATCCTTGTAGAAAGTTGCCCGGAAGTGGGCGGTAGGGAAGCGTAACCGTCAGGCAGCCACCTTGGAGCGGGCGGTATTGCCCAGGCCGAGCGCGCGCGTGAGTCCCGCGCGCGGATCGTCGTGTACGGGGAGCGGTCCGGTGTTCGGCGCTCCACCCTGGACGGCCTTGGCCGTCTTGTTCTTTCTGCGCCGCCGCGGCTTGCGCGCGGGCTGAGCCGGGCTGGCGGTTTCGTCGGGGCTGGACCGGGCCGGCGCGGCGGGAACTTCGGCCCCCTGACCGTCGAACCGGCGGCCGAGCAGCTTTTCGATGTCTTTCAAGAGCGGCCGCTCGTCCGGGCTGCAGAACGAGATCGCAACGCCCGCGCGCCCGGCCCGCGCGGTGCGGCCGATCCGGTGGACATAGGCTTCGGGCACGTTCGGCAGATCGTAGTTCACCACCTTGGCGACGCCGGGGATGTCGATCCCGCGGGCGGCCACGTCGGTCGCCACCAGCACGGTGACGGCCCCTTCGCGAAACGCCTTGATCGCGCGGTCGCGCTGGCCCTGGCTGCGGTTGCCGTGGATCGACTCGGCGTTGTAACCGTCGGCCACGAGCTGCTTTTTCATCTTCTCCGCCCCGTGCTTGGTGCGGGCGAAGACGAGGGTCAGCGCGGTGCGGTCGGCCGAGAGGATCTCGCGCAGGCGCCCCGGCTTCTCCGCCTGGGCGATGAACTGCACGGATTGCTCGATCTTGTCGGCGGTCTTGCCCGGCGGCGCGACTTCGACCCGGCGGGGATCTTTCAGGTAGGCGCGGCTGAGTTCTTCCATCTGCTTGGGCATGGTGGCCGAGAACAGCATCGTCTGGCGCGGTGTGCCCAGCTTGGGGGCGATCTTCCGCAGCGCGTGGATGAAGCCCATGTCGAGCATGTGGTCGGCCTCGTCGAGCACCAGGAACTTGACGGTCGCGAGGTTCACGTCGCCGCGCTGCATCAGGTCGATGAGACGGCCGGGGGTGGCGACAAGAATGTCGATGCCGCGGGCGAGCGTCGCGATCTGGCGGTTGATCGACTGGCCGCCGACCACCGTGGCGATCCTGAGCGGCGTCGCTTTCGCGACCGGGCGCAGGTTGTCGGCGATCTGGTTCACCAGCTCCCGCGTGGGGGCGAGCACCAGCGCCTTGACCGATTTCGGGGCCGGCCGGCCGGGGCTCTCCATCAGCCGGTGCAGCATCGGCAGGCCGAAAGCGAGCGTCTTGCCGGTGCCGGTCTGGGCGAGGCCGAGAATGTCATGGCCGTCGAGGGCGAGCGGAATGGATTGGGTTTGAATGGGTGTGGGGGTCGAGAACCCGGCTTGCGCCAGTTCCCGTGTGAGGGTCGGCGCGAGGCCGAGCCGTTCGAAGTCTGACAAAACTGTCCTTTCGGGGCAACGCCGCCAAAGGGCCGCGCGCCGTGGTCGCCGATGCCGCCATCGGGGCGACACGGGAATGAGGGCCCGGCAGCACCACAAACCTTGCAGACGAGTTCCGCATGGTCCGGCGTGCCGGCAAGACCCTGCGTGATGGGATCCGGGAATTCGCTGGTGCGCCTGATCGCGTCTTTCGATCCGGCGCGGCAGCTCACGCGGCTGCCCAGCGGTAGGGCATACCTAGGGGTTGTGGGGGATTTGTCAAGCGGTGGTTTTTCCGGTGAGCCGGGCGGTGCGGATGTCTGTCGCGGGGCGTTCGGTGTCGCCGGAATACCGTCCGGGCCGCTCAGGGTCCGGGCGCCGCATGGCCGAAGGCGGCCGATCCTTCGGGCGCGTCGGCCGCCCCCCGGATCCCGAGGATGGTTGGACCGGAGGCCCCGGTCACAGGACAGGTGACCGCGGCGTTTCATTCTGCGCGCAACCCGGTCTGTCCGCGCCGAGGCTGGGTTGACGCGCTTGCGTCCTGCTCGCCGGGGGGCGGCGCATCCAGAGGAAAACCGCACCCGGTGCGACGAAACCGCCCGGCCTGAGCCGTTGCCGCAGGACACAATACCAGTGCGCTGTTTGCTGCAGCCACTCGGGGCGGCACCGAATTGCGGTTTGTTTTCAAGTTGTTGTGCGGAGAAGTGGCAGCCCGTAGGGGTCCTCCATTTTCACGCATTTCTTGAGGAAAACGCGCGAAAAGGTGGACCACGGCCTGCCGTTTGGGGCACGAAAGATCAATGGTTTACGAGTAATGTGGACCACGCATTTTCGAGGTCGCCGGCCATGCTCGGCGCCGTGTTGTTTTCGCCGTGAACACGAAGATTTCCTTGCCATCTCGCCCCGGTCGGCTTTCCTGGGCGGATGGTGAAGCTGGTTCTCTTGCACAAGACAGACTCGATCTACGACGACGAGCCCGACCGCGTCTACGACTTCCCGGGAAGATACCTAACGGCGGTGCGTGAGGGCGTCGGCGATTGGATCGTCTACTATGAGCCGGGCAGGGACGGGAGACGCGCATACTTCGCCGTTGCCAAGATATCGAAGGTCATCGAGAAGCCGGGTGCGCCAGGGCGGTTCCTCGCCCTGATCGCGCCCGGGAGCTTCCTGCCTTTCGACCGCGATGTGTCGCGACTGATCGACGGACATCCCCTCGAACAAGCCCTGGCCAATCCCGACGGAACGCTTCGGACAGGCGGCATCGTCCAAAGCGCGGTCCGTTACCTTCCCGAGGACGACTTCGCGCGGATCGTCAATTTGGGGCTGCCACAGGATCTCGAGCGGCAAGAAGAGACCAGATATGACACCCATGCCAACAACGAGATGGACGATCGGGCCCAGGCGCCGTTCGAACGCCCGGTGCTCGAGCGGCTCACCCGTCGGCCATATCGGGACGTGGCGTTCCGGCGGAAGGTGCGGGAGGCCTACGACTACCGCTGTGCCATGTCCGGGCCGCGCCTGCGCAACGGGGGAGGGCGGCCGGAGGTGCAGGCGGCACACATCCGGCCCGTCGAGCAGCAGGGCAGCGACTCCGTCCGGAACGGCCTCGCCCTGTCGGGCACGCTCCACTGGATGTTCGACCGCGGCCTGATCTCGGTCGCGCACGATTGCGAGACCATCCTCGTCTCGCGGAACAAGGTCCCGGGCGACGTCGTCGACCGCCTTCTGCGACCGGGCGGCAAGCTCCTCCGGCCGGAAGACCCGCGCAACGCGCCGCACCCCGGGAACCTCCAATGGCACCGTGAGAACGTCTTTGGCCAGGTGTCGGCCGACGGGCCGGCGCCGTGGGAGTGACCCGCGGGGTCAGTCAACGCGTGGCACGGCGGGTGCGGGCCGTCGCTGAGAGTGCAACAGGAAAGGGCGCGACCTTTCGGTCACGCCCCGGTTCACCGGTCGCTGGGCCATCACCCCCGCAATCAGGCGTCAGTCGGGGGATTGGAGGGTTTCGCGGTGGGCGTCTCGCCCTTGTCGCTCGCGACCACGTCGGCGGTCACGAGGTGCGGCGGGCAGGACGGGTGGCGCCGGATTTTCCGGGCGTTCGCCGTCGTCGCCGCATCGAGGATGCGCGTGAAGAACGCTTCGATGAACGCCTCGTCGGCGTCCAAAAGCATGCCGTAGACGGACGCCGCAATGGCCGCGTCGATGGCGCGCCACTCCTGGTCCTGGGCCACGCCAAGCTCAGCAGACATCTGGTTGATGCGCTCCTGCTTCTTGGCCTGCGCATCGGTCATGATGCGCTTGTCGATAGCGGGTCGTTTTTTCGGTTGTGCCATGGAATTCTCCTTTCTGGCGTCGATGTGAATGCCGCGTCCGCGCGAGTGATGGCCCAGGCGTCATCGGTCGGAGGGGAAATAGGACTGTTGGAAATTGCCCGGAAATCGGATCGGGCACTTTTTCCAACTTTCTTCCTCACTCCCTGGGTTCGTCAGGGTTCGGTCGACCCAGCCATTCCCGCGACTTCCGCGTGAGCCCGACGATCGACCTGGTCAGGCCCTTGCGAGCCTTCACAACCCTGTCGCGCAGTCCGTCCGGCAGCGTCCGGGCAATTTCGACGATCGCGTCGTCCGCCGCCCGGATCTGATCGAACGCATCGGAGAGTTCTTCCCGGGCCTCCGTCCGGGCAGACGTCCGCAGACGGTCGATGGCCTTCCCGAAGACCGCCCGCGCCTTGCCGACCAACCCGGTTCCGGGCGCGTCAACGCCCGTCAGAACATCGACACGGCCCTCGGCCACGCCCTCGGCGATGCCCAGGACCGTCACGGCCTCGGCGTGTTTCTTGTCCGCGTCCGCTTCCCGTCCGGAGAGGGTGTTCTCGCGCTCATGGAGATCCTTCTCCTTGGCCGCCTGCGCGATGTCACGCTCCGCCAGGTTGATCTCCTGCTGCTCGCGCCATTTCCGCGGGCTGACGTGCGCGCGATACTCCGGAAGATCGACAAGGTCGTCCTTGGTGGCCGTCCCGTCTTTCATCGCCGCCCGGACCATGCGGTTGTGCTCGAGAGCGTCGCGAAGCGCCTGTTTCCGTCGGACGCCGCGTGTCAGGTCAATGCCGGCGTCACCGAAGAACTTGCCGACGCTATCCTGAGCCTTCTCGTAGTTCTTGATCAGCTTCCGCGCCGAGGGCTGCAGCATGTGCCGCCCGTCCGGCGTGACCTTGCTTGCAGCTATGACGGCGTGGATGTGATAAGCTTTCTCATCGACATCCGCGCTGGCGTGCCGGCAATCTTCGCCGAAGTTTTCGACCAGCCACTGTTTCGAAAGATGCTCAAAGACATCTTCCCGGGACATCCCCATGCTGGCCCAGAACCCGTCCAGGTTGCGCTCGAACCAATCGGCATTGACGGTCAGGATCACTTCCCGCAGCGGCCCGTGCCGCGTCGCACGCCAGGGATCATTGGGCCCCTCCGCCAGACGCCGTTCCAGGTCCTTTTTGCGCCGCCGTTTCTTCAGGCTCGCAAGCTCTTTCACGTAGTTCCCAAGGCGCATGTCCTCGATGTCGTTCCAAAGCGTTTGTGCCCAGTCGGCCTGCCCCAGGAGGCGACGGTTCGCGGGGGTGAGCACAGGGTCGATGTGACCAAGGTCACCACCCTCGCGCTTCCTATGCTTCTCGAAGCCGGAGAGGTTCTCGGGCCACAGCCCCTGGAACCGGAGGACAACGGGGGAAGCTTGTTCGGACGTGCACATTTCTCGACCTCATGTTGTTGAGGTCGGGAGGTGGGTTCATGATCTGAACGCCAGAAATCCGGAAGGGCGGCAGTTGCTGTTTGGCCACAGTTGGCCCGAAGACACCTGCTGAACTCGCGCCCGGACGCTCCAGTACGAACATCCAAAGAGAATGCTATTGTGTCGGACAGACGCATCGGCAAGCATCGCGAGGGAACTGGCCGCGCGATTGCGTGTACGATCTGCTCATCCAAGAATATCAACACTGTTGAAACGAACAATAGCGCGAAATAGTATGGGTTCGAGTGTTAACTCGGATGGGTCACACCGATGATAAGAAAGCCGGTTCTCGGGGAAATCACGCAAGGTACGTTGTTTAATTGCGCTGTTGCAGATAGATACCAAAGCAAACGGGTTCATGGCCTAGCCATTACGGCAAGATGCGACATTGCAAATGACAAATTCCCAGTCTTGAACTACCTTCCAGTAGTGACGCTTTATGACTGGATGCATTGCGACGGGTTCGAGATTCTATATGCGAATGCGCTACGGTCATCGAGTGGAAGTTTCGAAGCCGTTCTCAAACAGGCAGGAGTCGCCGTGAGCGTATTAGCCGCTAATCCAAGGCAGGAAGTGGTGTCGAGTTTCTTCGATGAGGATGAAGCTACCAAGGCGCAAAAAAAACTCGCCACCAAAGCTCACGAACTGGCGGATCGTCTTGACCGGCTTGAAGCAGTAGAGATGGACGATTCAAGTGACCGGAAATGGTTCCTTGATGCCTACAAAAACGAGGCTTCTGACCTTGTCAGGAATCTTATACACAACAAAGTATCCAGTTTTTACTTTCTCCCCAGCGTTACCGAATCGAATGAGGGCGACGGGTATGTCATACTCCTAAGAGAGAGTGCATTTCTCCCTCGACAAGTGGCCAAGGAAGTTGCGAACGGGGTGGAGCGACCGTCAAGTATTGGCGCTGAGCTTGATAAGCACCTTTCGTTTGAGTTCGATGACTTTGCTATGCCGGTTGGGCAGCTACAGTCTCCGAATATAGAACATGTTTTGCAAACATTCTCATACATGTTCGGGAGGATTGGTTTGGAGGATTATAACGTGAGCTTTGTAGAGGGCGTTTGCCGACGTGACTTCGCGACTGAAGGGGTGGGTTGAAATGAGATACGTCGTTTTTGAGGAGGGTGCAGTTGACGAACTGGTTTCAAACAGATTCTTTCAGTCAATTGAGTTCGACTTAGCTCGTGCTCTTTATGAACTGGTTTCCGGGGGCGTATCTAATGCGGTTTTTCCGGTCGAAATTTCAATAGTTGCGTTAGATGAAGGTATTGCGTTCGCTAGCAAGAGCGCGTCCAGGGAGTCACACTTTTTAGTGGTTGACTTGGAGCAGTCTCGCTTTCTCGAGGAGCTTGATTCCTCCGAAACCGTCTTCGTTCTTCAGAAGACGCTCAGGTTCTCCAAGAAATTATGGCAAAACATGTCGTTGAATTACTCTGAGCGGGTTATTCCGGCGAGCTCAAAGGCAATCTTGTTTCCGTTCCCGTATAAGCCGACGCCCTATCGCGTGGTCATTGAGCAGGCGCCATGGGCAGATCGTCTGAGGAAGCGAGGTTATGCGGGGAAGTTCTTGCTGGTGTACAAGACGGGCTACGGCAAGGGCGACGCAAACACGGAGCAGGCTGGCCTAACAAATTTCAAGAAGGTGTTTGAGCAGGTAGACAAGGTTATCGCAGACGCGCGAGAACGCAGCCCTTTGCAGGCGTTCAAATCAACAAAGGCTGTTCAAGTGTCCGAATTGGATACCGTGCCAAGGGTTAATGGCACGTCAATCTTTCAAGCATTTGATGACTGGATGAAGATCCTTACCAACAAACAAAGGGAGTTCGTTGAGGCGAAGATTGTAGGCGCGCACCGTATTGAAGGTGCCGCGGGAACCGGCAAGACTTTGTGCCTTATGCTCAAGGCGATTGCATTCTTGAAGCAGTCAGAAGTTGAGGCGACCTCACGGCACGCCGTCTTTGTAACTCACAGCGAGGCAACAAAACGCGCCATTAACGAATTCCTCATGGTGCTTGACCCGGATGGATTTTCGGGACGGGATCGCGTTTTGGAGCAGAATACATTGAAGGTCTGCACATTAAGCGAACTCTGCGCAGAACAGCTAGCGCAACGCATCAGCGAGTCTGAATTTATAGATAGGGATGCTCTGGAGTCAAAGGAAACACAGTTGCTGTATGTGAATGAAGCGTACAACGACGCAATGAAGGACGACTATCCGTCCCATGAGAGATTTCTTTCCGGTGAATTGAAGGAATTCTTGAGGGAGACGGACAGTTGGGCTGCGACTCAGATGTTGCAGCATGAAATCAGCGTGATGATTAAGGGTAGAGCGTCTGAGGATTTTGATGCATATAAGGCCGCTCCGTCGTTGAGGTACGGGATTCCGATCAAGCACAGCGCTGACAAAGGTTTCATTTTTGCGGTTTTCAGGCGGTATCAAGACCAGTTGGGGTCGGTGTCACAGTTCGATACAGACGACGTGGTGCTTACTGCAATCGGTCAACTTGATACTCCTGTATGGAGGCGGAGACGCAGCAGGGATGGCTACGATGCGATTTTTATCGACGAAACACATCTTTTCAATATTAATGAGTTGCATATTTTTCACTATTTTACGAAGAGTGACAGGCATTTTCCGATCGTATATTCCGTAGATCGGACTCAGGCGGTGGGCGATCATGGGTGGACTAACCAAGACATTTCCAAAACGCTTGGTGGAGGGTCGACGCGTGAGGATGAAAGCAAGTTGAGAACCGTATTCCGGTCGTCACCACAGATCGTCGACCTTGCATTTTCTGTTGTCTCTTCTGGTGCCACCCTTTTTACAAACTTCGACAACCCACTTGAGGCTACTGCTTCGAGTTTTACTCATAGCGAAGAGCGAATGGCCACACAGCCCGTATTTCGGTCGTTTCCAAACGATCAGGCGATGACGGAAGGGGCCTTTGATCGCGCTGAGTCAATGCAGCGTGATATGGGATGCAGGAAGGGAGAGGTTTTGATTGTTGGTTTCGACAAAGAGGTTGTCGAGAGCCTCAGGGAATACGCGGCGAGAACGAATAAGCCGCACATCTTCCTGAAGAAGAGAGGTGACATGGAGGCTGTAAACGAAGCTGGAGCGTCTGGAAAGTTCGTGGTCTCGCACGCTGACTTCGTTGGTGGCTTGGAGTTCTCGGGCGTTGTTGCCGTCGGTGTGGACAAAGGTCGTTTACCTCCCGCGAAGGATCAATCCAGCAGTAACAGCAAGCAGTTTCTCTCATACTCGTCGCACAACAGACTCTATGTTGCAGTTAGTCGGGCCAAGTACAGGGTCGAATTGCTTGGTGACCAATCGCGGGGACCAAGCGACTTGATCGAGCCCGCACTGGATGCAGGAATTTTGGAACGGGCGTAGCACGTCTTGAAACAGAAAGCGTGCTGTCGTGGGTTTTCGATACCGTGGTCGCTACGCCATAGACCTTTGTCTTGTCCGCGGGCGTTGTTTTCGTTGCCGTTACCAACAGCCGTGAGGGTGGACCGGTGTCATTGGGTTCCAACGTTGGTTGCGCCTTGGCTGTCGATATCCAGGTTTCCCGAGACTCCTTCAACGTGTGTGACTCCGCCTCTACTCACTAGACAGCCCGCGCAACTGACCTTCGGTCCGTAGCGCCGGCTGCTCGTTCGGCAGGGGATACCCCTGCACCCCGGCGCCGCTTTGCGCCGCTTGAGAGGCGCGCTGCCCTCTCAAACTCTCCAAGGCCTCCCGGCGGGGCGAGGGGCGTCGTTCCGCACTCCCCCTCTGCACACCCCCTGCTCGCAGGGGCGTCGTTCGCCACTCCCCCTGCACCCCCTGGCAGCCTGTTCAGCTGGAACCAGGGCGGCATGCCATCCGCCCTAGACCCACCCGGGCAGGGACCCTCGCCTGTCCCCGCACCCTCGGTCGCTGTCCGCGGGACCGAAGGGGCGTTCGCCACCCCCTCCGGCCTTCCCCGACTGATGGCCCGGTCCGGGCTGCGCTGGTCGGTTGACGCGCAGCCCGGGCCGGCCATCGGAAAGAGGGGAGGTCAGGACGCGTCGATCCACCATCAAAGGAGAGATCGATGTTCGATCAGACCGAAGACGAAACCGGCCACTGGGCCGATGAAATCCAGCGCGGCAATGTCGTGCTGTTCCGTTTCCCGATCCGGCGTGCGGGCGAGGGCGAAGGCCCGAAGGTCCGGCCGTGCCTCGTGCTCGAAGTCGAAGAGTTGTCCGGCGGGAAGCGTCTGACGCTGGCCTACGGGACAAGCGCGCCTACCGCGGCGAACCGCGGCTACGAGATCCCGGTGACCCACGTTGAGGACATTCGCGCCGCCGGATTGAAACGCGCCACGCGATTCATCGGCGCTCGCCTCATCTCGGTTGCGCCGGAGAACGCTGGGTTCGACGTCGGCGGCCCGATCTCCTCGCCGGTCATCGGTCGGCTCTCGCCGAACCGGATGGAGCGGCTGGACTGGGTGAGGGCGCGCCTCCACGCAGAGCACGACATCGCCACGGAACGCCGCAGACGGCGTTTTGGCCGAGGTCCAACGGTGGAACGGCGACGCCGCAAGATCCTCGTCCATTCCCCGAGTTCGGCGGCCCGACGAGCCCGCTGCGCGACCGGCCCCTCGATGTGAGGGCCGGTCGGACAGCGGCTCGCAGATCCCAAGGAGATAGCAATGTTTCAACCTCCCAGCAGTTTTAGCGCGGGCACCAGCCACCGCCTGGTTCACTTTTTCGACCAACCGTGGACGAGCGATCACGAGCGGATCGAGGACATCCTTGCCGACGTCGCACGCGCCGTCCGCGGCGCGATCGAAGCGCTCGACGAGATACCTCTCGATGGTGGCGAATTCTGGCACCACGATTTGGTCGCAAAGGCGAGGCCGGGGAAGTTCCTGGGCGACGACTTCAGGAACGCGGCGCAGCGCGCACTGCGTGCTTTGGCGACGATGGATCCGGAGCTGACGCCGGCCGCCCACGATCGAGCCTGCCGGTTGCTTCGTGACGCGCTGGAGCACTCGCACCGAGCCGTCGAACTTCTCGCCGCTGAGCGCGAGATCGCGGACTTCCGAAGCCGCAACTGCTGATCGAGATCGGCGGGCGTCTCACCTGCCGCCAGGGCGCGCTGGCTCCATGTCCTTTCTGCTGCACCGCCAGCGCGCCCGAATTCCCGAAGGAAAATACATGACGCACCATCTGCCCGAGATCGTGTTTCTCGATCTCGAAGCCTCCTCGCTGGCCGCCGACGGCTGGCCGATCGAGATCGGC
>JAGRMP010000317.1 GCA_020441225.1 Maritimibacter sp.
TTCGTTCCTTCCGAATCTTGATCGCTGCAGTGGCCCGCAATGACAACGGCCCTTGGATCATAACTGCAAACAGAGGAAAAGACTCTCGCAGCGATGCTGGTCAAAATAGGGATCTGTCACTTTGGTTCAAGCAGGGATGGAACGAGAAATCGATGCAAATGCATTGATCGCGCTGGGAAGTAACGCAACGTCACCGGCGGGAACCCCGGTCGAGACGGTCGAGGCGGCGCTCCGGCAGCTGGACCGCAACGGCCTCCGGTTGAAAGCGCGGAGCCGGCTCTACCGGACGCCGTTCGTGCCCGCCGGCGGTGGCGATGACGTGATCAATGCGGTGGCGATCGTCGCGACAGGCCTGGCGCCGAAGGTGCTGCTGGCGGAGCTGCACCGGATCGAGACGGCCTTCGGCAGATCGCGGCAGATCCGCTGGGGGAGCCGGACCCTCGATCTCGATCTGTTGATGATGGACCAGGCGATCCTGCCCGACCGGGCGACCGTAGAGGCGTGGCAGGACCTGCCCATCGATCGGCAACGGGCCGCTGCGCCCGACACGCTGGTGTTGCCGCATCCGCGCCTTGCGGAGCGCGCCTTCGTGCTGGTGCCCGCGGTGGAGATCGCGGCCGACTGGCGCCACCCGATCCTGGGACGCACGCTTGCGGATCTGCTGGCGGACCTGCCGAAGGCAGAGACCGACCCGGTGCGTCCGCTGCCTGCCTGAGCGGGATGCGGCGGTCAGGCGGCCTTGCGCGGTCGGTGGCGGGCGATCTGCGACATGTCGGCGGCCACGCCCAGGGCCGTGGCGAACTCGCCGGGCACGAGACGATAGGCAACCTCGGACCCGCGGCGGTGACGGCGCATGAGCCCGCACCGTTCCATTTCACGCAAATGATGCACCAGCGAGGAATACTGCAGCCTCGTGGCACGTTCCAACCGGTCGAGGCTGTCGCCGGTTTCGGGGTGTTTTGCCAGCAGTCGGAAGATCATCGCCCGGCGCGGGTGCGCGAGGGCCTTGAAATTGCGGGCGAGGGTTTCGTTGGACATCATTTCGAGGGGCCTTTCCACGGGTTCGATGGATGCGATCCTCCCATCGACAGGTTGAGATTCGGTTAATCCGGGTCGGGTCTGTGTGGCATTGTGCAGTTTTTCGCATAGATATGAGAGTGTTGAGCGAAATCCGGATATCCAGAAATCCGGATTTCTGGATTTCGGAAGGAGCCGCAGGTCCGGCCCTGACCGCCGATGAACCTGCAAACCGACGCGCGAGAGGTCCGGCCCTGACCGCCGATGAACCTGCAAACCGAAGCGCGCGCGACATCGAAACCGGACACGGACAAAAGACGGACATAGAGACAGAGGCAACGGGTTGCAGATCGCGTAGACACGATCGGACGGCCCTCATGCTTCGTCCGCCCGGGATGCACCCCCAAGGTCGCCCTCCCCCAAGTCGCTCCCCCAAGTCGCTCCCCCCCGTCGCCCCCCCCAGGTTGCCCCCCCGTGCGGCGCCCGGCGCGGCGGTCGACCCAGGGCCGCACCCCCGGTCCGCGGCCAGCCGAACGCCCGTCACAGCCCAACTGCGCGCGCGCAGCCCGGTACCGCCTTTCCCCTTGTCAATAGGCAAGAAGGGCCCTAAGTAAGCCGTTCGAAGCCCGAAATCCTCGAATGGAGTCCCTCATGGCCCGCGTGACGGTTGAAGATTGCGTTGACAAGGTTCCGAACCGGTTCGATCTGGTGATGCTTGCCGCCCACCGGGCGCGCGAGATCTCTGCCGGCAGCCCGCTGACCGTGGACCGCGACAACGACAAGAACCCCGTCGTCGCCCTGCGCGAGATCGCCGATGAAACGCAGCAGGCCGATGACCTGCGCGAACGCCTGATCGAGTCGAACCAGACCCAGATCG
>JAGRMP010000318.1:0-27492 GCA_020441225.1 Maritimibacter sp.
CGGGCCGGGTCTGGCTCGACGGCGAAAATGTCTCGGGGCTGCCCGAACATTTCCTGACCGCCGAGCGCCGCACGCGCTTCGGCTTCGTCTTCCAGCGGTTCAACCTGATCCGCGGGCTCAGCGTGATCGAGAACGTGATGCTGCCGGCGGTGCCGCTCGGCGAACCCCATGCCGTGGTCCGCGCCCGCGCCCTGGCCCGGCTCGCGGCGCTCGGGCTCGCGGACAAGGCCGAGACGCGGGTCGAATACCTCTCGGGCGGCGAGACCCAGCGGGTGGCCATCGCGCGGGCGCTGGTGAACGATGCGCCGATCTTCATCGCCGACGAGCCCACGGCCAATCTCGACACCGCGCTCGCCGAACGCTTCCTCGACATCGTCGCCGGGCTCAAGGCCGAGGGCCGCACCATCATCATGACGAGCCATGACCCGAGGATCTGGGAGGCGCCGGTGGTCGACCGGGTGGTGGCGATGCGCGATGGGGAGATCGAAGGATGATCTTCCAGGCTCCGATCCTCGCGCTGTTGCTGGTCTCGGCGCTGGCAGCGCTTGTCTCGCTCTGGAGCGCGGCGTTCGGCGTGCAGGTGCTGCGGCACTGGGACGTGGCGAGCGGGGCGCAGAGCCAGCTCCGGCTCGAACGCGCGACCGAGCTGGTCTCGACCCTGTTCGGCTTTGTCCTCGTCGCCGAGATCGCCGCGCTTTTGCTCTTCGTCTACAACGCCGACCGCATGGCCGAGCTGTTCGTCGGCGCGATGTGCGCGGTGGGCACGCTCAACGTCAACGCCTGGGGCTTCCCGGCGCTCTACCTCAAGGTCGCGGTGTTCTTTGCCGCCGCGCTCTGGCTGATCCTCGACCGGGCCGACCGGCTCGGCCGCGACTACCCGCTCGCCCGGGTGAAATACGCGGCCCTCCTGCCCATCGCGGCGCTGCTCGTGACGGCGGGCGGGGTGGAGATCGCCTATTTCCTCGGGCTGGAAACGGATGTGATCACCTCGTGCTGCTCGAAGCTGTTCACGCCCGTAAACGAGGGGCTGGCGGCCGAGATGACCGGTCTCGCGCCGGGCCTGGCGTTGTGGATGCTGGCGGGGGCGGGCGCGACCGTGGCGGCGACCGGCGCGATCAGCCTCGCGACCGGGCGCGGGCAGGGCTGGTTCGCGCTCGCGGGCGCGGTGCTGTTCGCGGTCGCACTCGCCGCCATCGTCTCGGTGATCTCGCTCTATGTCTACGACCACCCCAACCACCATTGCCCGTTCTGCCTGTTGCAGCGCGAGCATGGCTATTACGGGTATCTCCTCTACCTGCCGCTCTTCGCGGGCACCGCTTTCGCGCTCGGGGCAGGGGTGTTGCGCCTGTTCCACCGGGTGGGGTCGCTTGCGGGCGGGTTGCCGGCGCTGACCCGGCGGCTGGTGGTGGCGGGGCTCGTCGCCTACGCGCTGTTCGGCCTCGCGGTGGTCTGGGCAATCGCGGCCTCGCAGCTCATCCTCTTCGGGTAAGGCGCGTCAGGCCGGGGGCGGGCCCATGCCGAAGGGGAAGGGCGGCAGGAAGGCCGCGTTGCCATTGGCCAGCTGCAGCACCACGCCCGAGGGGCTGATCTCGATCGGCGTGCCCAGCGGCGTCGGCTGGTCGAGGTCGATGCGCCGGATCTCGCCTTCGGGAAAGCGCAGATAGGCGTGCATCGCATCCTCGGGACCGGCGACGCCGACGAGCGCGATCCGGTCGAGCGGCATCACCTCGGTGATCGTCGCATGTTCCGCCACAAAAGCATTGGGCGCGCCGCCGTAGTCCTGAGCTGACATCCTCGTCTCCCTCCTGGATTCGTGCCGTCGTCAGGCTAGACCCAGGAGGGTGAACGGCCGGTTAACCTTGAAGATTTCGCTGGGCGCGGCCAGGGGCGCAGTCGGGCGGGCGATCAGGCAATGGGGGGGCCGGTGGTGCCGCGGACCACGAGCGTCGCGGGGAAGAGGGTGATCGACGGCGGCGCCTCGGGTTCCTTGAGACGGTCGAGCAGGGCGCGGGCAAGCTTGCGGCCCATCTGGTAGGGCGAGATCGCCATGGTGGTGAGCGGCGGCGAGGCCAGGCAGGCATCCTGGATGTCGTCGAAACCGATGATCGAGACCTCGCGGCCGGGCAGGAGCCCGTCCTCGATAAGGGCAAGCGACGCGCCGAGGGCGACCATGTCGCCGTTGCACACAAGCGCGGTGACCTCCGGATGCGCCGCGCGCAAGACCCTGAGCGCGTCGCGGCCCGAGATCTTGTCGTCGCCGGTTTCCCAGATCAACGGTGGACCGAGGTCCCGCTCGGCCATCACCCTCGCGTAGCCCTCGATCCGTTCGGCGCGCACGACCGAGTGGGTGGCGCCGCCGAAATAGGCGATGTGGCGGTGGCCGAGATCGGCGAGATGGCGGGTCGCCTCGGCGGTGGCACGGGCGTTGCGGATACCGACATGGTCGAAATCGCCCGTGCGGGCCGGGCGCAGGAAGGTGACCGTCGGCATCCTGTGTGCGCGAAGCAGGTCGAACGTGCTGTCGGGCGTGTCGTTGGCGGGCACCCAGAGCAGGCCGCCGCGCGAGGAGCGGATGAAGGCTTCGAGGTTGCGCCGCTCGCGTCCGGCATCTTCCTGGCTGTCGAGGATCGAGAGCAGGTAGCCTTCGCTTTCGAGGAGATCGCTCGCGCCCGAGATGACCTCGGCATTGAACGGGTTGGCGATCGCCTGGATCACCAGCCCGATCTCGCGCCGTTCGCCCGAGCGCATCGCGGCGGCGCGCCCGTCGGGCACATAATGCAGCTTCGCCGCCGCGGCCATCACCTTCTTGCGGGTCTGATCCGAGATCCGGCCGGTCCCGCGCAACACCTGGCTGACGGTGGCGGTGGACACACCGGCCTCCTTTGCGACGGTCTCGAGTTTTGGCTTGTCGGTCATGGCGGGGTGCTGGTCCCGGTCAGCGGCTGTGGGTCTGAAACGGTATAACGATCTATCAGAATTGTGACGATTTGTCGAATTTCTCAAGGAGACGATTTCATTGTCCCTGAAACAATGGATTTTTGCGGGGGATTTCTGGTTGACAGATGATACAACGTTTTACCAAAATTCCATCATCTCCACAAAACCCGGCCCCGAGTCGGGACCGGGGAAGCGTCGCGGGAGGCGGCGCCAGCGCAGAAAACATGCGCGCCAAGTTCACCGTTCTGGGAGGAACACATGACACTCAAGATGAAATTTGCCGGCGCTGCGTCGGGCCTCGCCCTGTTGGTCGCCGCGGGCGCCGCACAGGCGGACGTGCTGTTCTGGTCGACCCAGGCCAAGCCGGTCGAGGAAGCCCAGGCGATGCGCGACGAGGTGCTTGCGGGCTACGGCGAGGCGGTCGATTACCAGCCCAATGACGCCGGCCCCTGGATCACCCGTCTTCAGGCCGAGCTCGAAGCGGGCACCGGCACCATCGCCGTGCTCGGCGGGCTGCATGGCGATTTCTCGGCGATGAACCCCGACGACCTGGTCGATCTGGACGATCTGGGTGTGATGTCGGCTTCGGGCACCTTCAACGAGCTTGCCAAACTCGGGACGGACTCGATGCAGTACATCCCCTGGATGCAGGCGAGCTACATCATGGCCGCCAACAAGGAGGCGCTGCAATACCTGCCCGAAGGCGCCGACATCAACGCGCTCAGCTATGACCAGCTCATCGAATGGACCGCCAATGTGCACGAGGCCGTGGGCGAGCCCAAGTTCGGCTTCCCGGCCGGGCCAAAGGGGCTCAAGCACCGGTTCTTCCAGGGCTATCTCTACCCGTCCTACACCGACGGCGTTGTCCGCACCTTTGCGTCGCCCGAAGCGGTGACGGCGTGGGAAAAGATGAAAGAGCTCTGGGCCCATACCAACCCGGCCTCGACCAACTTCGCCTTCCTGCAGGAACAGCTCCTGAACGGCGACGCCTGGATCGTGTTCGACCACACCTCGCGCCTGGCCCAGGCGTTCAACGATCGGCCGGACGATTTCGTCGCCTTCCCGGCGCCCGCCGGCCCCACCGGCCGCGGCTTCATGCCGGTGCTGGCCGGCGTCGCGATCCCGCGCACCGCCCCCGACATGGACGCCGCCAAGGCTTTGGTGAGCTACATGCTGAAGCCGGAAACCCAGATCGCGACCCTGCGCGCGACCAGCTTCTTCCCGGTCGTGGACGTCGAACTGCCCGACGATCTGCCGCCCGCCGTGCAGGCTGCCGGCAACGCGGTCTCGATCATGTCGGCGAGCCCCGACGCCAACCCGGGGCTTCTGCCGGCCGGGCTGGGCGAAAAGGGTGGCGACTTCAACCGCGTCTTTGTCGACACCTTCGAGCGGATCGTGCTCGCGGGGCAGCCGATCGAAGCCGTGCTGGAAGACCAAAAGAAGACGCTCGCCGCGATCATGGAAGAGACCGGCGCGCCGTGCTGGGCGCCCGATGCGCCGTCTGACGGGGCCTGCCCGGTCGAGTAAGCCGCCGGACTTGCCGGGCGGGTGCGTCTGCATCCGCCCGACGCCCGGGCCGGCTCTGGCCCGGGTTCTCTGACCGGTCAGCTCTGCCGGTGCACCTCGCCTGACCCATGACACCCATCTGAGGGAGCGGTTCCATGAACCCGCGGCTGTTGCCCTATGTGATGATCCTTCCGGTCACACTGTTTCTGTGCCTGTTCTTCATCTACCCGTTCCTGCTGGTGGCAAAGCAGGCGTTCCATGTCGACGGGAGCTGGTCGCTGGCGAATTTCCAGGAGGTCGTCGGCTATTGGAAATTTCCGATCTCGATGAAGAACACGCTGCTGCTCGCCGTCGCGGTGGTGCCGATCCAGGTGGTGCTCGCGCTGGCCATGGCGACGATGGTCACCAAGATGAAGTCCGGGCGCGACCTCGTGCTCTACATCTGGACCATCCCGCTCGGGATCTCCGACCTTGCCGCCGGGATCATCTGGCTCGCGATCTTCGAGCAGTCCGGCTTCCTCAACTCGATGCTGCACGGGATCGGCGCAGTCGACCGGCCGGTCAACTTCCTGACCTACAGCAATCCCGGGATCGTCTTTCTCGCCATTGCGCTCGCCGAGATCTGGCGCGCGACGGCGATCATGCTGGTGATCCTCGTGGCCGGCATGGGGTTGATCCCCAAGGAATATTACGAAGCCGCCGAGGTCTTCGGCGCCTCGCCCTGGAAGCGGTTCCTGCGGATTACCCTGCCGCTCCTGCGGCCCTCGCTGCAGACCGCGCTGATCCTGCGGGTGATCCTCGCCTTCGAGATTTTCGCGGTGGTGCAGGCGCTGGGCGGCACGCTGTTCCCGGTGCTCATGGGCTCGGTCTACGAATACCAGTTTGACCTGCTCAACAGCGGCGCGGCCGCTGCCATCGCCCTCATCATCCTGGTGATCTCCGTGGGCTTCACCCTGTTGATCCTGCGCGCCCTGCGCGTGCCGAAAGGAGCCACGATATGAGCGACGCTGCTGCTCCCAACCCGCGCGACACCCGTTCGGCGGGCCGGTTCCTCTATATCGCGGCCGTGGTGCTGCTGGTGGCCTGGGTGCTGGTGCCGATCTACTTCCTGCTGATCAACACGCTGTCCTCGCCGGACTCCGTGAACAGCTTCCCCAAGCGCTTCTTCCCCGAGTTCGACCTCGGGAGCCTCAAGTTTTTCGCCGGTTTCGACGGGATGCTGCGGGCGCTGTGGAATTCGGCGCTGGTCGCGGGGATCACCATGGTCATCTCGATCACGATCTCGGCGCCCGCGGGCTACGCGCTCTCGCGCTTCGATTTCCCGGGCAAGTACCTGTTCCGGCTGCTTATTCTGCTCACCCGCGCCTTTCCGCTGCCGCTGCTCGCGCTGCCGCTCGCGGTGATGTTCATCCGCACCGGGCTCGACGACACGGTGTTCGGCCTGGCGCTCGTGCACACGACGCTGGCGATCCCCTTCGCCGTGCTCATCACCTATTCGCTGTTCTCGGGCATCCCGCTGGAGCTCGAAGAGGCGGCCTGGACGCTCGGCTGCACACGGGTCACCGCCTTCACCAAGGTGATCCTGCCCCTGATCCTGCCCGGCATCGCGGCCAGCGCGATCTTCGCTTTCGTGATCTCCTGGAACGAGGTTTTCGCCGCCGCGGTGCTGACCATCGAGAACCGGACGCTGACCGCCTTCCTCCTGCAGAACCTCGACACATCGCCCCTGCATCTCAAGTTCGCGGGCGGCTTCATCCTCGTCGTGCCGGCGCTGATCTTCATCTTCGCCGTGCGGAAATACCTCTTCGCGATGTGGGGCATCGCCAACCGCTGAGCGGTTGCAAGCAAGGAGCCAGGCAATGGCCGAGATCCAGATCAAGAACGTCGCCAAGCGGTTCGGGGCCTACCAGGCGCTGAGCGATATCAACCTGACCATCGCCGACCAGGAGTTCATGGTGCTGCTGGGCGCGTCCGGTTGCGGCAAGTCCACGCTGCTCCGGATCATCGCCGGGCTCGAAACCGCCTCCGAGGGCGAGGTCTGGATCGGCGGGCGCCGCATCGACCATCTCGCACCCAAGGATCGGGGCATCTCGATGGTGTTCCAGAATTACGCGGTGTTTCCGCACCTGACCGTGTTCGAGAACATCGGTTTCGGCCTGCGCATGCAGAAACTGCCCAACGACGAGGTGACACGCCGGGTTGAGCGCACGGCGGGGCTGATGCAGATCGGTCAACTGCTCAAACGCTACTCCGGTGAACTCTCCGGCGGTCAGCGTCAGCGGGTCGCGGTGGCGCGGGCCCTCGCGATGGAACCCGACGTGATCCTGATGGACGAGCCCCTGTCGAACCTCGACGCGCTCCTGCGGCTCGAAATGCGGGCCGAGCTCAAGGGCGTGCTCGCCGAGAGCAACACCACCGCGATCTACGTGACCCACGACCAGGTCGAGGCGATGTCGCTCGCCGACCGGATCTCGGTGATGCACGAGGGCCGCATCGCCCAGGCGGCGACCCCGGTCGAGGTTTATCGCAACCCGGCCGAGCGTTTCATTGCCAGCTTCATCGGCAACCCGCCGATGAACTTCATCGCGGCGACGCCCGCGGGCGGCGGCGGCGGCACATGGGACGTGGCCGGCCAGGTCTTCGACGGGCCGACGACCGACCACAGACAGCTCGATTTCGCGATCCGCCCCGAGGATCTGCGCACCGCCGACGTGGGGCTCACGCTCAAGGTGCGGGTGGTCGAACCGCTCGGCGCGCATCTCCTGGTCACCGGCGAGGTCGACGGGCACCTGTTCCGCGCCGTGCTCGACAGCGACCTCGAGGTCGACCGGGGCGATACGCTGACCCTCGCGCCGCTGCCCGACCGGGTGCGCTGGTTCGACACCGACACGACGCTTGCCGTCGCCTGACACCCTGCGGAGAAAACCGACATGTCCGATGCCGTGATTGCGAAGGCGAAGGAGATCCTGCGCCTGAATGACCTTGGGCACTACACCGTGCCCACCCACGGGCTCTACCCGTTCCAGTGGAACTGGGATTCCGCGCTGTCGGCGCTGGGGCTCTCCTATGTCGACGAAGACCGGGCCTGGACAGAGATCGAGACGCTGTTCGACCACCAGTGGGAGGACGGCATGGTGCCGCATATCATCTTCCACAAGGTCGATCCGGGCTATTTTCCGGGCCCCGAGGTCTATGCAACCGGCCGCCCGGTGCCGACGTCCGGCCTGACCCAGCCGCCGGTGGCGGGCTTCGCGGTGCGGCGGCTTTACGACCGGGCGAAGGACCAGGAGATGGCCCGAGAACGGGCGCGGGCGCTGCTCCCCAGGATCGCCCGCTGGCACGAATGGTTCTTCCGTGCCCGCGATCCGCACGGGACCGGACTGGTCGCGGTGATCCATCCCTGGGAGACGGGGCGCGACAATTCCATCGACTGGGACGTGGCCTTCGAACGGGTGCCGACCGAGGGGGTGGGCGAGTTTCAGCGTCGCGACACCCAGCACGCCGACCCGGCGCACCGGCCGACCCAGGAGCAATACAAGCGCTACATCTGGCTGGTGCAGCTTTTCCGCAGCCTCGACTGGGACAACATGAAGCTGCACGACGCCTCGCCCTTCCGCATCGTCGATCCCGGGTTCAACGCGATCCTGCTGCGCTCCTGCATCGACCTCGCCGACCTCGCCGAGGCGCTGGGCGCGCCCGATCTGGCGCGCTCCCAACGCGCGCTGGCGGCGCAGGGGCTCGACGCGCTGGAGACGCTGTGGAGCGAGGCGCACCAGCAGTACCTGTGCTACGACCGGGTGACCAACGCGCTGATCGACAGCCCCTCGGTCGGCGGGCTGATTCCCGCCTTCGCGCCCATCCCACCGGCCCGGTCGGCGGCCATCGCCGCCCATATCGACAGGCTGGGGGAGCGGGTGGCGTACCTTATCCCCAGCCATGAACCGGATGCGCCGGGCTATGACAGCGCGCGCTACTGGCGCGGGCCGTCCTGGCTGATCGTCAACTACATGGTGGCCGACGGGCTGGAGCGCGACGGGCATCTCGACACGGTGGCGCGGATCGTCGCCGACAGCCTCAAGCTGATCGAGGTCGGCGGGTTTTCCGAGTATTTCGACCCCGAGACCGGCGCTCCCTGCGGCGGTCCAGCGTTCACCTGGACCGCCGCGATGGTGCTGGAGTTTCTCCACCGCGATCACATGTGAGGCGCGGGGCCCGGCTCAGGCGAACCCGATCTGGCTCGGGGTGGGGCCATCGCCAACGGAGCCCGCGCCCGCCGGGTGCACCGCAGCCGCGCCGACGACTCCCGCCGCGCGATTGCCGGCGCGGCGTGTGCGATGTTCAGGGCTGTTCGGTGGCGCCGGTTAACACAGGGTTAACGGCGACTTCCATCCAACCCATTGATCACAAGAGATAAAGCTTTCTCCGAAAAGGCTACTCCCCTAGGGGAGTAGTCCTGTTTTCCCTGGGAGACCCGTGCCGGGACGCGCCCGCTCACCAAAGACAGAACCGGACGGGAAGCGCGCCCGTCCGGTTCGTCATGCTCCCAATGCGGAGGTCCGAAACGGCGCCCGCAACGGGCGCGATCAGCCCTCGATCACCTCGACGCTCATGTTCGGGTCGACCGTGACGCTGCCCTGTTTCCTGATCCAGCCCTCGACCAGATCGAAGATCGCCGGGCCCTCGGTGCCTTCGTTGACCGAGGCCCAGCCCGCGACCACGTAGGTCTTGCCGGGGTCGATCGCTTCGCCGCTCTTCAGCAGCGTCATGTTGGTCAACCGCTCGCCCTGGGGCTTGGTCACGTCGATCCGGTAGCCCATGCCGCCCACGCGCACCATGTCGCCGCCCTGCTGGTAATAGGGATTGGGGTTGAACAGGTTGTCGGCCACGTCTTCGAGGATGATCTTGAGCTGTTCGCCGGTCATCTCGGAACGGTAGGCGTTGGGATAGCTCATCGCGGTTGCGTTGTAGAGGTCCTCGCGGGTGATCGGATCGCCCGCCACCAGCGACGGCCCCCAGCGGAAGCCGGGGCTGAGCGCGATGTCGGCCTCGCGCTCCTCGATCAGCGCGTTGCAGATCAGATCGTCCCAGGTGCCGTTGAAATTGCCGCGCCGGTAGAGCGTGGTCTCGGTGGTGCCCAACACTTCTTCGAGCTCGGCCTTGTAGGGCGCGCGCACGCCGTCGATGTAGCTCGCCATCTCGGCATCGGGCTCGATGGCATCCGAGAAGATCGGAATGAGCTTGTGGCGGAAGCCGAGAAGCTGGCCGTTCTGCACGTCGAGGTCGAGACGGGTCACGAACTTGCCGTTGGAACCGCTCGCGATCAGCAGCGTGTCGCCCACCAGCACCGGTTCGGGCAGGGCGTCATGGGTGTGGCCGGTCAGGATCACGTCGATCCCGGGGACCTGCGCCGCCATCTTGCGGTCGACGTCGAAGCCGTTGTGGCTGAGGCAGACGACGAGGTCGGCGCCGGCGTCGCGCACCTCCTGCACCACTTCGGCCATGCGTTCCTCGCGCACGCCGAAGCTGAGGCCGGGAAACATCCACTTGGGGTTGGCGATGGGCAGGTAGGGGAAGGCCTGGCCGATCACCGCCACCTTGGCGCCGCCGCGCTCGAACATCTGGTAGGGCTCGTAGGCCGGCTCGTCCCATTCGGCGTCGAAGATATTCGCGCCGAGGAAGGGGAAGGGCAGGTTGTCGACGATCTCGGTCACCCGGTCGATCCCGAGGGTGAATTCCCAATGCGAGGTCATCGCGTCGGGTCCCAGAAGGTTCATCGCGTCGACCATGTCCTGGGCCGCGGTCTTCATCACCGTGTAGGAGCCGTGCCAGGTGTCGCCGCCGTCGAGCAGCAGCGCCTCGGGGCGGGCGGCGCGGATCGCCTTCACCACGGTCGCCACCCGGTCGAGCCCGCCCATGCGGCCGTATTCGCGGGCCAGCGCGGTGAAATCGACGTTGGTCAGGGCATAGGCGCGGGCCGACCCGGCTTCGATGTTGTAAAGCTTGAGGAAATCTTCGCCGGTCACATGCGGCGGCAGGCCCCGGACCTCGCCGACGCCGAGGTTAATCTCGGGTTCGCGGAACCAGACCGGTTTGAGCTGACCGTGGATGTCGGTGACATGGACGAGGGTGATGTTGCCGAACGTGTCGAATTCGAGCAGCTGGTCCTGGGTGAGTTTCTGCCCGGCGGCGATCTGGGCGAAGGCGCCGGTGGCGCCGGAGCCGAGGATGGCGGAAGCGGCCATGCCGGCCTGAAGGAAGTCGCGGCGGGAAATCATCGCTGACCCTCTCGAAATTCGGTGATGTGCGGGATGCGGGGTGCAAAAGGGAGGCGGCCCCGCTGGGGGGCCGCCGTCCGGTTCGTCAGTTGCGGACCGAGGGGGCCTCGACCGAGAGCCCGTTGCCGCGCGAGGCGACGTAGAGCTCCAGCGCATGGAACTCGGGCCCGCCCTTGGCGTAGCTCTCGCCGCGGGTGTCGCGGACGCAGCCGTAGAAGCGGTTGTGCATCGACACCAGCGCCGACTGCTTCAGCCGGTAGACCGGGAAGCCGTTGATCTGGCCCTGCGAGAGGTGGTCGGCGCGGATGTGATGGCCGTTGTTTTCCTCATGGCAATTGGCGCAGGAGAGCTGCAACAGCCCGTGGCGGGTGTAGTAGAGCTCCTTGCCCTGCTCCCAGTAGGACTGGGCCGGGCCGTCGATGGCGACGTTGACCGGCATGCCGCGCGACTGCAGCGCGATGGCGGCGGTCATGTTCTTCATCGGGTCCTTGTCCCAGTTCCAGGCCTCGGCGCCCATCCGGTTCACCCGGCAGTCGTTGATGTAGTCTTCCATCGACCACAGCTCGCCGTTCTCCGGATTGACCTTGGGCATGACGGCGCGCAGGCCCTTCATGCTTTCCTCGATCGAGCCGTGGCAGGAGGCGCAGCTTTCGCCCTCGGTGCCCTCGACCGTCTCCCAGGCCGTGAGACCCTCGTCGACGGCCGCCATGGCCGGGTTCTCGAAATCGTCCATCTCCATGGCGCGGGTGGTCTCGGAGCGGTAGTGCCAGCCCGAGATCACCTGTTCGAGCGCGCCTTCGAGGTGGTCGGGCGCGGCCGCGATGGTGGTCATTTCGAGTTCGTCGTTGATGACCAGCTTGGCGTCCAGATCCGGTTCCGCCAATGCTGCCGACCCAAGGCCCAGCATCATGGCGGCGGCAAGCGCCGTGGTCGTCTTCGCGCGAATTTTCATCGCGTCTCCTCCCTGACTTGTTCTGTTGCGGACGGTCTCACGCCAGCTCGATGGTTTTCGAGTCTTCGTAGACGTTGCCGTTGTCCTCGTACCAGGTGAACTTGAATTCACCGGCCGCATCGATCATCGCGTCGAACTCGATATAGGGGTTCGCCGAGACACCGCCGTGGAGCGTCATGTCGATGACGTTCTCGCCGTTGAAGTCGCAGGTGAAGCGGTTGATGATGTTCTGCGGGATGAGGTTTCCATCGCCATCCTTGCGCAGGCCCGATTCCATGACGTGGCTGATCAGGGTCTTGATGGTGATCGGTTCGCCGGCCGCGGCCGAGCTCGGAACCTTCACGCGAGGTTTTACGTCTGCCATTTGGTGCTCCAGAATATGCGTGTTTCTGACGTCCCGCGCCGGGGTCCTGGACGAGGGCGCGGGCTGTGGCTTCGCGTGTCAGCCGCCGCAGCCGCCGACCGTCACCTTGACGGGCTGGGCGGTCATGACGACGCTGCCGTCGCCCATCCGGGCCAGCGCGGTCACATCCTGCGACTTGGCCAGGCGGATCCGGGTCGACAGGCGCTGCGACCCGGCCTTGGGGCCGAATTTCACGCTTGCGATATCGGCCGACGGGTTGCCCGGGGCGACGATGGCGATCTCTGTGGCGCCAGGCGCCTCGACTTCGACCGGCACCACGTTGCCGTTCTCGGCGATCTCGGGCGCGGTCAGGGTGATCCCGCCGTCGCCGACATCCGCGCCGCCGGTGAACGCGGCGATCGCTTCCTCGCCGGTGGCGGCGAAGGCCCCGCGGGTCACGGCGATGAGCGCGATCGCGCTTGCGCCGGCGGCCAGGGCGTTTCGTCTCGTAAAGGTCATTGTCAGTTACCTCATGTGTCTGATGGCTGCGCCGCTCATTCCGGAAGCGGTTCGTCGAAAGTCTTGAGCAGGGCGACGAGGTCTTCGACCTGCTGTGCGGTCAGAACCGTCACTTCTTCGGTCGCCGCCTTGCCGGTGTAGCCGTCGCCGGGGCGGTAGATGTCGTCGAGATTGTAGAAGGCCGGCATCACGGTGCCCGGGAACGCCTTTTTCGAGTTCACGAGAATCCCGCGCAGGGTTGCCTCGTCGTAGACATTGGCGATGCCGGTCAGCACCGGTCCGACGTCCCCGGGGAAGGGCATGTCGGCCCAGCCCTCGGCGAAGTGGCAGGCGACGCAATTGCCGATGCCACGCTGGGTCGCGGCGTTGAAACCGGCTTCCGGGTCGCCGGGCGTGTCGGTCAGGGGGGTCGCCACCTCACCAAGTTCGCCGAAGACCACGTCCCGCGGGGCCGTTTCGGCGCTCAGAACGGATGGAATTACCATCGTCGCTGCCGCGCAAAGCACGAACAGTTTTCTCATCGGAGCCCTCCCTGATGCTCTCGTTTCGCCGCGGCTTTGTGCCGCTGTAGTTGCGTCATTTTGCCCAATTGGGCAGCGCGCGACTCGGAACGTAGCAGTCATATTGAAATATGACCATATGTTTTTGTCGCTGCTGCGCAACATTATTGCGCCGCACTGCAGAAAGCTGCAATCCTCAGTTCTGCCCGTAGAAGTTTTCGGCGAAGTAACGCTGGAAATTCGGCTCGGTTTCATAGGCCTTGTCGCGGATCCAGGTGAACATCGCGAGGGTCGTGTTGCGCTCGAATGCGCCCGGCATCACCGCGACCGCGTTCTGCACCGCGGTTTGGGTTTCGTCGGCCGCCTCGGGCAGAAAGATCATCGTGGGCGTGAAGAGCAGGCCCCATCGGCGGACCATGTCCTTTTCGCTCATCACCGTGCCGTCGAAATCGGTTACCTCGAGCGCGCCGAACATGTTGAGTTGCACCACGAAGAAGCTCTCGCGGATGATCGCGTCGATGGCGGGTTTGGGAAAGATCTCCTCGTGCATCTTGGTGCAGTAGATACAGCCGCGCTGTTCGACGATCACCATCATCCGCTTGCCCTGGGCGGTGGCCTCGGCGAGGTCTTCGCCGAGGTCGAGGAAGGTCTCCTGCAGCCAGTCGGGCTTGTGCAGCCCGTCGTCGCCCAGGGTGACCTCGGCGTGGGCTGGGACGGTGAGAGCGAGGGCGGCGGCCGAGATCGCGGGGCCGAAATTTCGGAACAAGAAACGGCGGAGAAACATGGGTCACTTTCCTGGCTGGGTGCGGATCGACGGTCCCAGGACCGGGCGGGCTTTCGCCGGTTGGGCCGGGTTGGGCGGCGTCAGGCGGGGGCGATCACTCTGCGTAGATGTCCCGGTCGACGTTGAAATACTCATCGACGTAGTAGCGCTGCAGCTGCGGCTCGGTGAGGTAGGCCTTGTCCTTGATCCAGGTGAACAGGGCATGGGCCATGCGCGGCTCGAAGGCGCCGGGCAGGAAGGCGACGGCGCCGCGGGGCGCGATCACGTCCTCGGGCACGTCTTCGGGCATGAACAGCATCGTCGGGGTGAAGATGACCCCCCAGCGCACCGCCATGTCCTTTTCCGACAGGGTGGTGCCGTCGAAATCGGTCACTTCCTTGTCGCCGTAGATATTGATCTGCACGACGAAGAAGTTTTCCCGGATCAGCTTGTCGATCGACGCGATCGGAAACACCTCTTCATGCATTTTCTTGCAGTAGATGCAGCCCCGTTGCTCGGCGATGATCAGCAGGCGCTTGCCCTCCTGGTTGGCCTCGGCGAGGTCGTCGCGCAGATCGAGGAATGTTTCACGGACCCAGTCGGGCTTGTGCAACCCGTCTTCTCCGATCGGGATCTCGGCGAAGGTCGGGGTGGCGAGCCCGAGAAGGGCGAGGGCGGCGAAGCGGCGCAGCAAGGTGAGCAGGGGCATGGTCGCGGGTCCTCTCTACAGGTCGGGTTTGGCGGGCCGCACCCCGTGGGGCGGGATGGGAGCCGGCTCAGACGATGGTGTTTTCCCAGCTGAAATTGTCGATCAGCCATTGGGCGATGACGTTGACGGAATTGGTCACGATGAGCAGGGCGAAGACGATCAGCATAACCCCCATCGCCTTTTCGACATAGCCCATCAGCTTGCGGTTGCGCGCGACCCAGCCGAGGAAGGGGCGCGCGAGGGCGGCGGCGATGACGAAGGGCAGGGTCATGGCGAGGCCGTAGACCAGCAGCAGCAGGCCGCCGCGCAGGAGATCGCCGGTGCCGGACGCGACGAACAGGATCGCCGCGAGCGCCGGACCCACGCAGGGCGTCCAGCCGAAGCCGAAGGCGAGGCCCATGACATAGGCGCCGGCCATGGTCGAGGGGTCGGTCTTCGCTTCCACCCGGGCCTCGCGGTAGAGGAAGGGGATGCGCAGGATGCCGAGGAAGTGCAGGCCGAAGACCGCGAGGATCGCCGCCGCCACGTAGGACAGCGGCGTTTTCCACTGGGCGAAGGCGGCGCCCGCCGCGGTGGCGCCGAGGCCGAGGAGCACGAAGATCGTCGTCACCCCGAGGGCGAAGGCGATGGCCGAGAGGATCAGGCGGGTCTGCGCCGCGCGCGGGATCGCCGGCGCGTCGCCGGTTCCGTGCAGCTCCTGCATCGACAGCCCGGCCATGTAGGACAGATAGAAGGGCACCATCGGCAGGATGCAGGGCGAGAAGAACGACAGCAACCCCGCGAGGGCCGCGCCGCCGAATGTGATGTCCAAACCCATGTCTTGTCCTTGTCGCTGGCCCGCACCTATTCTAATATTCAATAAGTTCAATATTGGGCCCGTCAATGAAAGAAAGTTTCGCAAGCGCAGCATATTCATTCTTGAATGTGTCCGTTTTCTCCGCCGTCCGGGGGGCTGTGCGTGTCGGCGCGCTGGCCGCCGCGGTGTCGGCCGTTCTGGCCTGGGCAATGCCGGCCGGGGCGGGGGAGCTGCGGCTGATCATGTTCGACCAGCCCGGCTGCATCTACTGCGCCCGCTGGGACGCCGAGATCGGTCCGATCTACCCGTCGACCGACGAGGCGCAGATCGCGCCGCTGACCCGGATGTCGATCCATGACGACCTGCCGGAGGGGATCGCGCTCGACCGTCCGGCGGTTCTGACGCCGACCTTCGTGCTGCTCGACGACGGCCGCGAATCCGGTCGGCTTGAGGGCTACGCGGGGGACGAGTTTTTCTGGTTCCTGCTCGGTGAGCTCATCGACGGCGCCCAGGCGCCGCAGGCGGGCGCGGCAGGGGCGAACGAGGGGTGACCACGCCGGGGGACGTCGGCAGCCGCCGGCGGTGACCTTCCGGATTTCTCAGGGAGGAAGACCATGAAACTCACTTTGACGGCGGCCGCGCTGGCCCTGGTGCTCGGGGCCCCGGCCCATGCCGACGGGCCGGTGACGACGACCGTGTCGGGCGCATTCGACGACGTCCAGTTCGACATCGAGACCGCCATCACCGATGCAGGTCTGGTGATCGACACCGTCAACCATGTCGGCGACATGCTCGAGCGCACCCGCGAGGATGTGGGCGGCGAGGTGGTCCTTTTCACCCATGCGCAGGTGTTCAACTTCTGCTCGGCGGTGGTGAGCCGCCAGGTGATGGAGGCCGATCCGATGAACCTCCAGCATTGCCCCTATGCGATCTTCGTGGCCGAACGCCCCGAGGCGCCGGGCGAGATCATCGTCGGCCGGCGGGCCTATCCTGCAGGGCCGATGGATGCGGTGGCCGGGCTGCTCGACGGGATCATCGGCGACGCGCTCGCGGGCTACTGAGGCGGCACGGGGGCCGCGCACCGGACGCAGGTTTGCGGCGACATTCAGGTTAACAAGAGGTTAACGGCATCTTTGCGGTTGACGTGGGCGTCTCGCAAGGCTTCGAAAAGGCTTGGTTATTTCGAAATCCAGAAATCCAGAAATCCGGAAATCCGGATTTCTGGATTCGGGGCCCAGCCTCCGAAAAACCCAATCGCCCGCTCAACCGGCGCGTGGCAAGGGAAACGCCCGGCCGCTCTCACGGCCGGGCGTCACAGAACCGGATGGGATGGGTTCAGAAGCTGCCTTCGGCGGCGCCGTCGAGGATCGCGAGGATCACATCCTTCACGTGCATCGCCTCTTCCTTCAGATCGGGGGGCAACGGCTTGCCACCGTAGATCATCATGTCCATGTCGAGCGAATAGAGCCAGAGCGCGCCGTCCGCGTCCTCGACCAGCGACACCCGGCAGGGCAGCCAGGCCGAGTAAGCCTCGGAATACTCGACCATTTTTGCCGCCGTCAGCGGGTTGCAGTAGAGGTAGATCCCGAGCTTGCGCCACTCCTCCTCGCGCATCAGGGTGACCTGGTCGCCGAGCGGCAGCTCTCCGACCGCGCGGATGTTTTCAGTAGCGGCGACCGACTTGATCGATTCCTCAACCTCCTCGAAGCTCAGCCCGTCTTCGACCTTGCGCCGCCATACCGTCGCTTCGACGGCATTGCCGGTTTCGGCCAGGCGTTTGGCCATGTTCCAGTAGACGCTGCCGGCTTTCGGGTCGAATTCCCGAAACGTCCAGGCCGCGTAGCCGACCGCGATGATGGCGACGAGGCCGATCAGCGCAAGTAGCCCACTCACCAATCTCATGGGGGTCCTCCTCTCCCTAAGGTGGGTCCCATATCCCGGTTTGTGAATGCGTGTGTCAAGCGTCTTGACGTTTGCGGGTCGGGCAATGACGGGCTTCGGCCGGATCAGTTGGCCGGAGTCAGACGGATCAGCTTGCCGCGCTCCGCGTCGGTGAGGATCATCACCGCGCCATCCGCGGCCACGTCGACATCGCGGATCCGGCCCATGCCCTCGCGGTAGCGCGCCTCGCCGGTCACCCTTGTGCCGTCGAGTTCGAGCCGCACCAGCGCCTGGCTCGCCAGACCGCCGATCAGCAGGCTGCCCTGCCAGTCGGGGAACATCCCGCCATCGTAAAACACCATCCCGCTCGGCGCGATCACCGGGTCCCAGTAATAGAGCGGCTGCTCGATCCCCTCTGCCGCGGTCACGCCATCGCCGACCGGCTGGCCGGAATATTCCACGCCGTAGGTGACGACGGGCCAGCCGTAGTTGCGCCCGGGTTCGGGCCGGTTCAACTCGTCGCCGCCGCGCGGTCCGTGTTCGACCGTCCAGAGCGCGCCATCGGGACCGAGGGTCGCGCCCTGCATGTTGCGGTGGCCATAGGACCAGATCTCGGGCCGCCCGCCGGGGATCTCGGGGTTGCCCGCCGCCGGTCCCCCCATGGGATCGACACGGATCACCTTGCCGAGGTGGGTCGAGACGTCCTGCGCGAGCGCGCGCGGTTCGCGCGCCGCGCGTTCGCCGGTGGTGACGAACAGCGCGCCGTCCGTGTCGAAGACCAGCCGCGATCCATAATGCGCAGACGAATCCCAGGCCGGCTCCTGGCGGAAGATCACCTCGACATCCTCCATCCGCGCACCGTCCTCGGACAGCACGCCGGTTGCGACCGCGGTGGCGTTGGTCCCGCCGCCGCGCGGCTCGGCGTAGCTCCACCAGACCCGGCGGGTCTCGGCGAAATCGTCGCGCACGGCGACGTCGAGCAGCCCACCCTGGCCGCCGGAGAACACCTCCGGCAGCCCGTCGATCGGCGGCGAGCGGTCGCCCTCGGGGCTGATGATCCGCATCCGCCCGAGCCGCTCGGTCACAAGCCAGCTGCCGTCGGGAAGCTGGTCCATGCCCCAGGGGTTCGTGAGCCGCGACACGAGGGTTTCGGCCGCGAGCGCGATCGTATCGGCGATCACCGGCGCGCGGGTCTGGCCTTCGAAAGCGGGCTGCTGGCCGGGCGCATTCGGCGGGGCGGCGTTGAAATCCTGGGCGGCTGCGGTCGTGGCGACGAGGAGGGTGGCTGCGGCGAGGCGCGCGGCGGGGGCGGGTCGGGGCATGATCGGTCCTTTCGGTTGGACCGAGTGTACCGATGCCGCGCCGGCCGCGAACCGGCCGGGACTTCAACCCGCCTCACAATGCTGCGAGGGACGGCGCCCGGCTCAGAAGTCGAGCCCGAGGTCCAGGGTCTTCGCCGAATGCGTGAGCGCGCCGGACGAGATGTAGTCGACCCCGGTCGCCGCGACCTCGGCGATACGGTCGAGCACCATGTTGCCCGAGGCTTCGAGCACCACCGCACCGCCCGCCATCGCCACCGCTTCGCGCAGGGTGGCCGTGTCCATGTTGTCGAGCAGCACCACGTCCGCGCCGCCGACGTCGAGCACCTCGGCCAGCTGGTCAAGCCGGTCGACCTCGATCTCGACCTTGACCATGTGGCTCGCCACCGCCTTGGTCGCCTCCAGCACCGCGCGCACCCCGCCCGCGGCGGCGATGTGGTTGTCCTTGATCAGGATCGCGTCCGACAGGCTGAAGCGGTGGTTGAAGCCGCCGCCATGCAGCACCGCGAGCTTTTCTACGGTGCGCAGGCCCGGCGTGGTCTTGCGGGTACAGGTGATGCGGGCGGCGGTGCCCCGGGTCTCGGCGACGAAGCGCGCGGTGAGGCTAGCGATGCCCGAGAGCCGCCCGGCGAAGTTGAGCGCCACCCGTTCGGCCGACAGGATCGAGGCGGCCGCGCCCTCGATGGTCATCAGCGTCTCGCCCTTGGCGCAGGCCGATCCATCCGGAACCAGGGTGTCCACTTTCAGCTCCGGGTCGACGAGATGGAAGGCGACGCGCGCGATCTGCATCCCCGAGACCATGCCCTCGGCGCGGGCATTGAGCCGGGCCTTGTAGCGCACATCGGCCGGGATCACCGCACGGGTGGTGATGTCGCCGTACTGGCCGAGGTCTTCCATCAGCGCAGCGCGGATCGCCGGTTCGAGGACCATATCCGGCAAGGTCGCAAAACTCATGTCAATTCCTTAACGGCGGCGGCCCGGATCTCTTTGGCCTCGGCCAGCGTCATGTGGCTGCGCGCGGCCTGGGTCGGGTCGGTGTCCGGGTAGTCGGTGCGGTAGTGCCCGCCACGCGATTCCCGGCGTTTGAGGGCGGCGGCGGCGATCAGGGTGGCGGTGGCGCACATGTTGGCGAAGGTGATCGAGCCTTCTTCGGCAGCCTCCAGCCGGGCGATCCCGGCGAGCGCGGTCTTGAGCCCGGCCGCGTCGCGCAGCACGCCGACATGGTCGGTCATGAGCTGGCGCAGTTCCCGCATGGAGTCCTTCGAATAGATATCCGTGCCCGGTCCCTGGAAATCGATCTCCACCGGCGGCACCGAGCCGGGGTCGGGCAGGGCGGGGACGGTGGCGGCAATGTCCTGCGCGGCGAGCCTTGCGTAGACCACGGCTTCAAGCAGCCCGTTCGAGGCCAGCCGGTTGGCGCCGTGCAGGCCCGTCGACCCGGCTTCGCCGCAGACCCACAGCCGGTCGAGCGAGGCGCGGCCTTCCAGCCCGGTCTCGACCCCGCCCATGTGGTAATGTGCGGCACAGGCGACCGGGATTGTCTGTGTTACAGGATCAATCCCATTGCGTGCACAGGCATCGGCCACGGCGGGGAAACGGGTCAGGATCTCTTCCCCGAGCGCAGCGCGTGTGTCGAGGGCCGGGCGGCGTCCGGCTTGCGTCTCGGCGAAGATCCCGCGGGCGACGATGTCGCGGGGCGCGAGCTCGCCGCGCGCGTCGATATCGAGCATGAACCGGTGCCCGGAGTCGTTGATGAGCCAGGCGCCTTCGCCGCGCAGCGCTTCGGTGGCGAGCGGGGCCGGGTCCTCGCCCACGTCCATGGCGGTGGGGTGGAACTGGACGAACTCGGCGTCGGCGACGACCGCGCCGGCGCGGGCCGCGAGGCCGATCACCTGGCCGCGGATGCGCGGCGGGTTGGTGGTGACGGCAAAGAGGCCGCCCGAGCCGCCGCCGGCGAGCAGCACCGCGGGGGTGTGGATCAGCACCGGGCCGGCGCCCTTGCCGGCCGCGCGGATCCAGACGCCGGTGACGCGCCCGTCCTGCACTTCGAGCCCGGTGGCCAGCGTGCGCTCGGCGACCTGCACCGAGGCGAGGGCCCGCACTTCGGCGATCAGGGTTTCCATGATCTGCGCGCCCGCCTGGTCGCCCTGCACCCGGACCACGCGGGCCATCGAATGGGCCGCTTCCAGGCTCATTACATAGCCGCCCTCGGGGGTGCGGTCGAAGGGCGTGCCGATCTCGGTGAGGTCGAGAATGTGCTCGCGGGCGTGCTCGGTGACCATCGCGGCGACCTTGGGGTCGACCGTGCCGGCGCCGGCGGCAACGGTGTCGGCGGCATGGGCCTCGGGGCTGTCGGTCGCGCCCATCGCAGCGGCGATGCCGCCCTGCGCCCAGGCGGACGAGGCGCCTTCGCCAAGCGTCTCGGGCGAGATCATCAGGACCGGTCGGGGCGCCAGTTCGAGCGCCGCATAGAGGGCGCCGAGGCCGGCACCGACGATGACGATGCGTTGGGTGTGGATCTGCTGTGTCATGGGGTCCTTCGTCCCGGGGATGTGGACGGGTCAGATGCCGAGCGTCTGGCTCATCTCGATCATGCGTTCGACGGCGCGCCGGGCCTTCGCGGAAATGTCAGGATCGACAAACACCTCCTGCTCGCCGGCATGGAGCGACCACAGGATCTTTTCCAGCGTGATCTTTTTCATGTAGGGGCACATGTTGCACGGGCCGACGAAATCGACCTCGGGCAGCGCGTCGGCGATGTTCGAAGCCATCGAGCACTCGGTCACCAGCATCGCGTGCTCGGGCTTGTTGTCCTGCACATATTTGATGATGCCGCTGGTCGAGCCCGAGAAATCGCTCTCGGCCACCACGTCCGGCGGGCATTCGGGGTGGGCGATGATCCGGGTCGTCGGGTGCCACTCGCGGAAATCGCGCAGGTCCTGGGCGGTGTATTGCTCGTGGACGATGCAGGAGCCTTCCCACCAGACCACGTTCTTCTCCGGCACCTCGTTGGCCACGTTCTGGGCGAGATACTGGTCGGGGGTCATGATGATGGTTTCGTCGGGCAGCGCGCGTACGATCGCAGCGGCGTTCGACGATGTGCAGCAGATGTCCGAGGCGGCTTTCACTTCCGCCGTCGTGTTGACGTAGGAAACCACCGGCGCGCCGGGGTATTTCGCCCGCATCTGGGCGATGCCCTCGGCGGTGATGCTTTCGGCGAGCGAACAGCCTGCGTCCACGTCCGGGATCAGCACGGTCTTGGCCGGGTTCAGGATCTTCGAGGTCTCGGCCATGAAATGCACGCCGCACTGGACGATGATGTCTTCTTCGGCCCGGGTCGCCTCGATCGCGAGCTGCAGGCTGTCGCCGAAGAAATCGGCGACGCCGTGGTAGATCTCAGGCGTCATGTAATTGTGCGCGAGGATGACCGCGTTCTTCTCTTTCTTGAGCGCGTTGATCGCGGCGACGTAGGGCGCGTAGCGGGCCCAGTCGACCGGGTTCACCACCCGGTCCATCCTGGCGTAGATCTCGGACATTTCGCTGGCGAGCGCCGGGTTCGGCGCAAGGTCGTAATGGTCCGCGAGTTCATCGCGCATGCGGGCGAAATCGAACATGGGTCCCCCGGGGATGAGACAGCACGGCCGTCCCAGTGTCGGCCGCGTCAGAAACATAACACTTGGTCCGGGCCGGGGGAAAGATCAAGCGTTTCCGGGGCTCCGCCGGCCCCGGGCGGCAAAGGCGGCCGGTTCGGGCCGGGTGTGGCCCTGGCGCGGCCCCGGTGCGGCCGGGACGGGCCCGGGTGGGTTGCGCGCGCAATTTTCGTGCTGCGACCACTTGTGACTCGCACAAATCATAATATCCATATATGTCAGTTCAGCAGGTCAGATGGGAGGAGCCATGTACCGGCGGGCAACCAGCGGCGCATTCATCGTCGTCACCACGTTCTTGATCGTGGTGGTCATGGCGCTGTTCACCTGGGTGATCTACGGCATGGCGCGGCAGGTCTACACCCTGACCGACACCATGATCGAGATGAACCGGAATTTCGGACAGATGGTCACCGACATGGACCGGATCTCGGACAACATGGGCACGATCACCGGGAACATGGACGAGATGACCCAGGCGATCCGGACGATGACCGGCACCATGGAAACCATGACCGATACCCTGGGCTCGATGGACGGGGCGATCACGGTGATGTCCGGCGAGATCGAGACCATGAACCGCGGGGTCACCTCCATGGCCGGGTCGGTCTACGGGATGAACGCGGCGATGAACCGGATGACCATGGACATGGGCCGGGTGGGGCAGGCGTTCTCCAACCCGATGTCGTTGATGTTCCCGTTCTGACGGGGGCGCGCCCGGCGCCACCCGGTGCCGCCGGGGTCCTTCCGGTGTCGTCCGGCGCCGGGAGGGTCGTTTCAGACAGACGGCGTCCGGCGGTTTTTTTGCCGGCGCCGCGGCGCCGGTCCGTGCGCCGGAGGAGAGGGAGCGACCACAGAATATCCGTGCGGCAAAATAGTAAGTTGACAATCACAACGATCTCGGTGTTGGCGCTACCAGGGTGCCGTTGGGTCAACTTGTTCCAGAGCAACCCTGCGACAATCAGTTCCATTCACACATTCAAATAACTTGTTGCGTGGAGCCCATCAAAAAGGTAATGATATTTCACGGGCTGCTAATATACTTGCGCAAAGTAAGGCGCAAAATGCTCCGGCGCCACTGCAACACAGGCCGAGAATCGGCCTGAAAACAAAGGGAGAGGGATGCAGAAAATCACCAGAATCGCACCCGTCCTTGCAGCATTCGCAGCGGCAGTTTTCACCAGCTCGGCGGCGGTTTCGCAGGACCATTCGGGGACAATGACGCCCGGGGGCTACCGAACGGCCCCTGTCATGGTGTCGCAGGTGGGCGGCTCGGCCATCGTCGGCGGGACCGTCATCCCCTACAAGGAAATCACCGTCTCGGCCCAGGTGCCGGGCCGGGTCACGTATCTCGCCGGGGTCGAAGGCCACAGGGCCGAGACCGGAGAGGTGCTGGTCAAGATCGACGACGCCGACGTCCAGGCCCAGCGGCGCGCGGCGCTCAGCCAGATCTACCAGGCCGAAGCGGGTCTGCGGAACTCCTACATGCAATATTCGCGCGAGCTCTATTCGCCGCGCGTGAACTCGATCACCGGCTTTCCCGGCATGGGCATCCCGGCGACGTTCGACCAGTTCTTCACTCGCGGCTTTTCCGAGGTGATGGGCCAGTCCGACAGCGGGCTCGAACGCCAGGCCGACCTCTACGCCCAGGGCGTCGGCGTCGACCAGGCGACCAGCGGCCTCGCCGCCGCCCAGGCCAACCTCGAAGCCATCGACGCGGCGCTCGACGATTTCCAGGCCACGGCCGCTTTCGACGGCATCATCATGCGCAAGCATATCGAGGTCGGCGATACGGTGCAGCCGGGCATGCCGCTCGTTGACTACGCCTTCATCGATTACCTGCGGATCGAGGCGGATGTGCCGGTGCGGCTCGCCGCCGGGCTGTCCGAGGGGATGCTGGTGCCGGCGCGGCTCGACTCAGGGTCCGGTCCGGTCGAAGCCCGGGTGGCGCAGATCTATCCCGTCGCCGACCCCAAGCGCCACACCGTCACGGTCAAGTTCGACCTGCCCGTCGGCACTCCGGGCGGCCCGGGCATGTATGTCGAGGTGACGGTGCCGGATGCCTCGGTGCCGGCCCAGGCGCAGACCTCGGTTCCGCTCGAGGCGCTGGTCTGGCGCGGCAGCCTGCCGGCGGTCTTCGTGCTCGACCAGGGCAAACCTTCGCTTCGCATCGTGCGGGTCGGCTATCCGCTGCCCGATGGCACGATCTCGGTCATCTCCGGTCTCGTTGGCGGCGAGACGGTGATCCTTTCCCCGCCGTCTTCCCTGATTTCAGGGCACTAGGCGAGACAGAGAGGACCGGGAGGAGATATGACCGACAACACCGCCACCCAGAACGGCAGCAGCCCCTCAGGCCACGGAAACGGCAACGGCAACGGAAACGGCAGCGGGCATGGCAACGGCAACGGGCACGGGCAAGACCTCGGGCTCGCCGGCCGTCTCGCCAGGGCCTTCATCAACTCGCCGCTGTCGCCGCTGCTGCTGCTCGCCTGTCTCGGGCTCGGCATCATGGGCCTCATCCTGACCCCGCGCCAGGAAGATCCGCAGATCTCGGTGCCGATGGTGGATGTGTTCTTCTCCTATCCCGGCATCTCCGCCGAGCAGGTGGCCTCGCTCGCCACCGACCCGCTCGAGCGGCTGATGAGCGAGATCCCCGGGGTCCAGCACGTCTATTCCACCTCTGCGCGCGATGGCGCCATGGTGACGGTGCAGTTCGAGGTCGGCGAGGAGATGGGTCCGTCGCTGGTCAAGCTCAACGACAAGATCCAGTCCAATCTCGACAAGATCCCGCCGGGCGTGTCGATGCCGCTGATCAAGCCCAAAGGGGTGGACGACGTGCCCGTCGTCACGCTCACCCTGTGGAGCCACGAGGTCGATGAAGGGGCGCTGCGCGCGCTCAGCCTCGACGTGATGCAGCGGCTCAAAGAAGTGCCCAATACCTCGCAGAGCTTCGTCACCGGCGGGCGCTCCGACGCGATCAAGGTCGAGGTCTTCCCCGAACGTCTTGCCGGTTTCGGGATCGGGCTCGACGAGATTGCCCAGACGATCAACGCGGCCAATTCCGAGCGCGGCGTGGGGATGGTCGAGGCGGGGCAGAGCTCGTTCACCCTCTATACCGGCTCGTTCCTGCGCACTGCCCGCGACATCGAGAACCTGATGATCGGCGTGAGCTTCGGCCAGCCGACCTACATCCGCGACGTCGCCCTGGTAACCCAGGGCACCGACGACGCCACCTCGATGGTCAACTACTACACCGGCCCGGCCTATGGCGCGCATGGCGACGACGAAAGCCACGCCGCGGACCTGGAACTGGCGCCGCTCGGCGCGCCCGCCGTCACCATCGCCGTCGCCAAGAAATCCGGCTCCAACGGCGTGACCGTGACCAATGCGGTGCTCGCCGCGGTCGAGCGGCTGCAGGGCAGCCTGATCCCCGACAACGTCCATGTCGAGGTCACCCGCAATTACGGCGAGACCGCCAACGAAAAGGTCAACGAGCTGATCTTCAAGCTCTTCGTGGTGACCGGCGCGGTGACGCTCCTGATCTGGATGGCGCTCGGTTTCCGCGCTGCGACCGTGGTGCTGATCGTGATCCCGATCGTCATCCTGGTCACCGTCTTCTCGGCCTGGCTGCTCGGCTACACGATCGACAGGGTCTCGCTCTTCGCGCTGATCTTCTCCATCGGGATCCTCGTCGACGATGCCATCGTCGTGGTTGAGAACATCTACCGCCGCTGGCTCGAAGAGGGCGAATGCTCCGAGGGCTGCTCGGTCGACGCGGTGCGCGAAGTCGGCAACCCGACCATCCTCGCCACCCTCACCGTGATCGCGGCGCTCCTGCCCATGGGCTTCGTGCGCGGGATGATGGGCCCCTATATGGAGCCGATTCCGGCGCTCGGCTCGGTGGCGATGATCTTCTCGCTGTTCGCCGCCTTCATCTTCACCCCCTGGCTCGCCCAGCGGATCCGGCCGTCGATGGAGAGCCTGGAGAAGAGCCAGGAGAGCGAGCACAAGCAGACGCTCTGGCTCAACCGCTTCTACGTCCGGCTGCTGGTACCGCTCATCACCCGGCGACCCGTCGGCTGGGGCTTTGCCATCGGGCTGATCGCGGTGTTCCTGCTCTCGGTCTTCCTGTTCTACATGCAGGCCGTCACCGTGAAGATGCTGCCCAAGGACAACAAGCCGGAATACAACGTCACCGTGAACATGCCCGAGGGCACGCCGCTGCCGGTGACCGCCAACGTGGTCTCGCAGCTCGCCGAGCGGCTGATGACGATCCCCGAAGTGGTCGCGCTGCAGAGCTATGTCGGCACCGCGAGCCCGTTCAACTTCAACGGCCTCGTGCGCCACAGCTACCTGCGCGACAAGCCTTGGATGGCCGATATCCAGGTCGAGATCGGTGCCAAGCACCACCGCGAGCGCTCGTCGGAAGAGCTGGCCGTCGTCACGCGCGAGATGCTGACCCCGGTCGCCCAGGAGCTCGGCGCGCGGATCGAGGTGATCGAGATGCCGCCGGGGCCGCCGGTGCTGCAGACGATGGTCGCCGAGGTCTACGGCCCCGACGACGCCACCCGCCGCCAGGTCGCCGCCGATATCCGTGCGATGTTCGAGCGCGCCGAGATCACCGTCGATGCCGACAGCTACCTGCAGGACCCGTATACCTCCTGGCGCTTCGTGGTCGACCGCGAAAAGGCCTCGCGCCGCGGTGTTTCGGTCGAAACCATCAACCGGCAGCTCGAAATGGCGATGGGCGGCTACATCCTCGGCGACGTGAAAACCGACCGCGCGGTCGAGCCGATGTTCATCTACCTGCAGATGCCGCTGGCGCTGCGCGGCCAGTTCGGCCGGCTCGGGCAACTCCCGGTGCCGTCGGTGACCGGCGCGATGATCCCGCTGACGGAGCTCGGCCATTTCGAGGAATTCCAGCTCGACGACCCGATCTATCACAAGGACCTCCGCGCGGTGGAATTCGTCACCGGTGAGGTGACCGGCAAGCTCGGCGCGCCGATCTACGCGATCTTCGAGCTCGAAGACCTTCTCGACACCTACGTCGCCCCCGACGGCGTGCGGGTCGACACCAACTATGTCGGTCCGCCCGAGAACACGCTTTCGTCCGCGCTCGAATGGACCGGCGAATGGACGGTGACCTACGAGACCTTCCGCGACATGGGTCTGGCCTTCGCCGTGGCGCTGATCCTGATCTACATCCTTGTGGTCTGGGAGTTCGGCAACTTCACCATCCCCGCAATCGTCATGGTGCCGATCCCGCTCACGCTCATCGGCATCGTGCCCGGCCACTGGCTGTTCGGCGCCTCCTTCACCGCAACCTCGATGATCGGCTTCATCGC
>JAGRMP010000318.1:27511-32672 GCA_020441225.1 Maritimibacter sp.
ATCATCGTGCGCAACTCGATCCTGCTGGTCGACTTCTCGCTGCACGCGGTCAAGGCGGGGATGCGGGTGCAGGATGCCGTGATCTACTCGTGCCAGACCCGGACCCGGCCGATCATCATCACCGCGCTGGCGCTCATCGTCGGCTCCTCGGTGATCCTGTCCGACCCGATCTTCCAGGGCATGGCGATCTCGCTGATGTTCGGCGGGCTGGTCTCGACGCTGCTCACCCTCGTGGTGATCCCGCTCGGCTGCGTGAGCTTCTCGCACGCGCTGATCGCGTCCATCGAAGGTCCGACCGACCCCTCGGCGGGGCAGGTGACCCGCGCGCCCGGTCCGGACGGCGACGATGGCTCCGGCGGCCCCGGCGGCTCCGGGCGCTCCGGCGGCGGCATCGCCCGCTCGCTCGCCAAGGTCGGCGCGGCGGCTTCGGGGCTGTTGGCCCGCGCCACATCTGCGCGCACCGCCTCTGCCAGCACTGTGCCGCAGGCGGTTGCCACCCCGGCGACCCCGGCCGAGCCGGTCGCGGTCGCGCCCACCGAGAGCCATGGCGAAACCATCGCCGAAGCCCTCGCCGCCGTGGTGAAGGCCGAGAAGGCCGCCACGCCGACGGCGAGGGCCCCCGTGGACCCGAAGCCCGCGACGAAGGCCAAGCCGTCCGCGAAGGCCCCCAAGGCCAAGGCGGCGGCGAAGCCGGCGACGAAGGTGACGCGCGCCCCGGCACAACCGGAGAAAGCGGCGGAGCCCGCGGCGGAGAAGGCGGCGAAGCCTGCTGCCAAGCCTGCTGCCAAAGCCGCGAAACCGGCGGCCAAGGCCAAACCGGCGGCCAAACCGGCCAGCGCCAGGACCGCCAAGACCAAGGCCAAGGCCCCGACCAAACCGAAACCCGCGCCGAAAGCGGCAGCGAAATCCGCAGCTTCGCCGAAGCCTGCCGCGACCCCCAAGGTGCAACCGCGGCCCGGCCGCCGGGGCATCCGGCTCAAGGGGATGGAGGATGACGGCAATGCCTGAGCTGCGTCACACTCTTGCGGCCCACCGCGCCCTGCTCGCCCTGTCGACGGCCCTGCTGCTCGGCGGTCCGGCGATCGGGCAGGGGCCCGTGCCGCCGGTCCCGGGGCCCTTCCCGGTGATGCCGGGCACCGGCTTCGCCGCGCAGATGCCGGCGCCGCAGGCGCCTGCGGATGTGGTCGAGACGCTGGCCCGGCCGCTGTTTCAGCCGCCCGCAAACGCGATGCGCGTACCCTATTGGATGCAGGCGCCCGTCGCAGCATTGCCCGGGATCGAGCCCGCGCCGGACGGGGCAGGGGCGGGTGCGCCCGAGACCGCCTCGGTCGAGCAGGCGACGCAGCGACCCGCCACGCCCCCGGCCTTGCCGCAGATGCCGTCCTGGACCCGGCCGACGCCCGGCACGCAGGCCTACGGGGCACAGGCCAATGCGCAGCAGACCTACAGCGGCCAGATCTCCGGTGGCCAGGCGTTCGGCGGCCAGGGCTACACCGGTCAAGGCTACACCGGGCAAGGCTACACCGGCCAGGGCTACGTCGGCCAGGGCTACGGGATCGCCCCGCAGGGCATGCCCGCCTATGGCGCGCCCGCGCCCTGGCCGGTCCAGCCCCCGGCCGCGCCGAGCGCACAGGCGCCCGCGGCCAATGCGCAGGCCGCCGCGCCCGGCTGGGGCTACATGCCCGCACCCGGCTGGGGACCGGTGCCCTATGCGCCCGCTCCGGGTTGGGGCTGGGGTGCGCCGCAGGCAGGGGGCACACGGTGAGACCGATGGTCCGCATACGCGCCGTCGAGGCGACCGGGCGGTCCGCCTGCGTGCTCCTCTTGGGAGCGGCGCTCGCGGTCGGCGGCGTCGTGCCGGCGGCGGCGCAGGGGACCAATCCCTGGACCCCGCCCGGGGCCGCGCCGACCGCGCGCTATCCCGGCGAGGGCGCGCTGCCCGACGCACGCTATCCCGGCGGGGCGGCCAGTGCCCGCGACTCTCTCTACGCGCCGACGGGTCTCGACGCGCAATTGTCGGGCGCCCGGGCTCAGGCCCAGCCCGCCGCACCGGCGGGACCGGTCTCGCCGGGCAATCCCGGTCTCTACGCGCCGCAGGCGCCACGGGGCCAATACGCGCCCACCGAGGAGGTGCGGCCGGTGTCGCCCTTCGCCTCGACGAGCGCCGGGCCGAGCTACGCGCCGCCGCAGGCGGCCGAGCCGGCGTCGCGCGCGGCGACGGCCCCGGCCTACACCGCGCCCGCGCCCTATGCGCTGGCGGCCCCGCAGGCCGCTCCGACCGTTTCGCCCTATCCGCTGGGGACGCCGACACCGATGCAGGCGCCGCCGCTGCAGGCTGCCCCGGTGCAACCGCGCGCCACACAGCCGCCCGCCCAGGCGAGCCAGGCCCCGGCGACGGCGATGGCGCCGGGCACGATGGCGGTCTCGCCCCTTTCCGGCGTTCTGGTGCCCTACGGGGTGCCGACGACGGCGGGCACGATCGGCGTGGTGCCGATGGCCCCGGTGACCCCGATGGTGCCGGGCGCGCTGCCGATGACCGGCTACGGCAGCTTGCCCTACGCGGGCTACGGCAGCGGCTGGCCCTATGGCGCGGGCGCGGGCCTGCCCTATGGCGCGGGCTGGCCTTCGTTTGGCACCGGCCTGCCGTACGGCGCGACCGGCCTGCCCTATGGCGGCGCCACCGGCTGGCCCGGGCTCGGCGCGGGCAGCTGGCCCGGAACAGGCTACGGCACCGGCTACGGCAGCGGCGTGCCGGGCGGATATGGAACAGGCTGGCCGAGCGGTCTCGGGACCGGTTGGCCGACGACAGGATACTCACCGTTCGGGTTCATGTGACCCCCGGGTGGTGGAGTGTAGGCTGCGCCTCGCGGCGTGGCAGATGGGGGGAGCACGTGTCCCGGTGTTCTTACCCAAGGAGGATGGGACGTGACAAAACTTGGGAGTACTACAACATGCGCAAGCAACTGACGACGATCGCCCTCGCACTTGGTCTGGCCGGTGGCCTCGCCACCGCCGCCGACGCCCAATACTGGGGCCCGGGCTACGGCCCCGGCTATGGCGGCTACGGCCCCGGCTACGGCCCGGGCTACGGCAACGGCTGGGCGCCGTGGAACAACGGCTGGGGCGGCAACCCCTGGAACAACGGCTGGGGCAACAACTGGATGCCCTGGAACAACGGTAACAACTGGGGTTCCAACTGGGGTCCGATGGACGGGCTGATGGACGGCACCGGCGACTTCGACATGGGCTTCTCGGCCTCCGGTTCGGGTCGCGGTCGCGGCCAGGGCCAGGGCTCAGGCTACGGCTACGGCTACAACGCGCCCTACGGCTACGGCTACGCCCCCTACGGCTACCCGATGCAGCCCGGCATGATGCCGCCGGCCGGCATGCCCGGCGCCCCGGCCGCTCCGGCCGCGCCGGAAGCCCCGGCTGCCGCCGAAGAAGCGCCGGCCGCCGAGTAAGGCGACCGCCGACGATACAGGTCTGCCCCCGGGGTCTTCCCGGGGGCAGACCAAGGCTTGAAGACGAAGGAGGACTGGATGCGTTTGTTCCGGCTTTTCGACGCCCTCCGCCCCCGCACCGGCCAGCCGCCGGCCCGCTTCCGGGCCACCGCCGCCGGGATGCCCGGTGTGTTGGCTGCGGCTGCGTTCGGCTTCCTTTTCCCCGCGCTGGCGCCAGGGCCGGCCGCGGCACAGAATTCCATTCCCGCTTATGCGGCGGATGCCGTGTACCGCACGCCGGACGGCACCGAGAGCACCGGGCGGGTGGTCAAATCGGGCCCCGACATGCGGCTCGAATTCACCGAAGCGGGCCGCGCGGTGGTGCAGATCATCCGCCGCGCCGAGGGCCGGATGTATGTGCTCGACCCCGCCTCGCGCAGTTATTTCACCGTCCAGGGCGAGCCCGACCCGCAGGCCGGGGCGGCCACCTACGAAGCGCCCTGCGACCCGAACGTGACCGCCATGACCTGCCGCTTCCTCGGCAACGAGGTCGCCTCCGGCATCACCGCCGAAATCTGGGAGATCGGCGCGCCGGGCGATCCGGCGCAGGTCAGCCGCATTCTCTGGGACGGCGCGCGTCACCGGGCCTTGCGGCAGGAATATCCCGACGGCACGGTCATGGCGCTCGCCTTCCAGGCGATGGTCCAGATCGAGGGCCGCAACGTCGAACACTGGTCGATCGCGGTCAACGTGCCGGGGCAGGCGCCGCTTGCCGGCGCGTGGTATTACGACCCCGAACTGCGGGTCGAGCTGCGCGAGGAACTGCCGACCGGCGAGACCCGCTCGCTGCGCAACATCGTGGTCGGCACGGTCGATCCGGCGAGCTTCACGGTGCCTGCGGGCTGGAGCGAGGTCAGCCCGCCCGGACCGGCGGGCCCTGGCGGGGGCAGCGGCGTGCCGATGCCGCCGTCGCCGAACTGAACCGCAACGGGGCGAGACGGCAGGACTGGGACGAAAGGGGCAAGAATGGAAACGCTGGTTGCCAATTTCAAGGGCGGGACCGGGAAGAGCACGGTGGTGTTCAACCTTGCGGTCTGGCTGGCGGTGAACGGCCGCGACGTGACCGTCGCCGACCTCGACCCGCAACGCACGATCGTCGACACCGCCGAGATCCGCGACGAGTACGGCTACCAGCCGGAGCTGAACGTGGTGACCAAGCTGCCCAAGGCGGTGATCGGCGAGCTGATGATCGACGTCGGGCTCTCCGATATGGCGGCGATGCGCCGGGCGATCAGCCGGGTCGATCGGGTGGTGCTGCCGGTCTCGCCGTCGCAGGCCGATATCTGGGCGACCCAGCGGTTCCTCGAGATCGTCGCCGAGGAGCGCGGCGCGGGTCATGCGCTCGCGATCCACGCCTTCGTCAACCGCGCCGATCCACACCCGCTCAGCCGCGAGACCGAAGAAACCCAGGTGGCGCTCGGCATGTTGCCCGGCGTCACCGCGCTTGAGGAGAAACTGGTGCAACGGATGGCGTTTCGCCGCTCCTTTTCCGAGGGCCTCGCGGCCTTCGAGCTGGAGCCCGGCGGCAAGGCGGCAGCGGAACTCGACGCACTCGCCCGGGCGCTGTTCGCCTAGGCCGCTTGAGCTGAAGACCCCCCGGCGCCTCCCCCCGCGCCCCCTTTAGGAGACCGAGTGATGATCCTGCCGATCCTGCGACTGGT
>JAGRMP010000319.1:0-442 GCA_020441225.1 Maritimibacter sp.
CAGGTGCTGTTCACCTATCTGCATCTTGCGCCGGACCCGGCGCAGACGGCGGATCTGCTCAAAAGCGGGGTGACGGCGATCGCCTACGAGACGGTGACCGATGCCGATGGGCGCTTGCCGCTGCTCGCGCCGATGTCGGAGGTCGCGGGCAAGCTCGCGCCGCAGACCGGGGCCTGGACCCTGCAGAAGGCCAATGGCGGGCGCGGCGTGCTTTTGGGCGGTGTGCCCGGCGTGGGCCCGGCGCAGGTGGTGGTGATCGGCGGCGGCGTTGTCGGCACCCAGGCCGCGCGGGTCGCGGCCGGCATGGGCGCGGATGTGACCGTGCTCGATACCTCGCTGCCGCGGCTGCGCCAGCTTGACGATCTGTTCCGGGGCGAGTTCCGCACCGGCCATGCCTCGGCCGCCTGGACGGCAGAGCTGGTCGCCGAGGCCGACATGGTGA
>JAGRMP010000319.1:449-3056 GCA_020441225.1 Maritimibacter sp.
GCGCGGTGCTGGTGCCCGGCGCGGCGGCGCCCAGGGTGGTGACGCGGGAGATGCTGGGGACGATGAAGCCCGGCGCGGCGCTCATCGACGTGGCCATCGACCAGGGGGGATGTTTCGAGACCTCGCATGCCACGACCCATGAAGACCCGATCTACGAGGTCGATGGGATCATGCATTACTGCGTGGCCAACATGCCCGGCGCGGTGCCGCGCACCTCGACGCTGGCGCTTGGCAACGCGACGCTGCCGTTCCTGCTGGCGCTCGCCGACAAGGGCTGGCGGCAGGCCTGCGAGGACGATCCCAACCTGCTGAACGGGCTGAACACCCATGCCGGGCATCTCACCTGCTACCCGGTGGGCCGGGCGCAGGAGATCGACGTCTTGAGCCCGCAACTGGCGCTGAAGCACTGACGGGCGCGGAGCCAATAGGGTTGCCGGGCGGGCCGACGCGGCCGGCCCGGTAGCCGTGACACGCATTGTGCTACGAAACAGAAAAATCCCGCCCGTTTGAGGGGATTGTTTCGCAAACTTAAACTATCATTGCATGTGCCCGCCGCGACGGGCCGCCCAGACGCGCCGCTGCGGATCGATCGATCCGAGGCCGCGAAGGACGCGGGAAGACCGCAAAGGTCGGGCGCGGCGGGTGCCCGCGACAGGGCACGGCCGACGCAAGCGATGCCTGCAAAGGAGCGGTGGTAGCGTGGGGCGGACTTGAACCGCCGACCCCAGCATTATGAGTGCTGTGCTCTAACCAGCTGAGCTACCACGCCTCTCACCGTGAGGGGGCAGATAGCTTCCGGGGGGTACGGTGTCAACGGCGAAATTGCCGCGCGAAAGGCGCGCCGGTCAGTCGACGAGGTAGCGCCGGTGGGCCCAGCCGATGGTGCCCGACGGGTGGCGGACCTGGAGCCAGCTCCCGGAGGCGCCCAGCACTTCGACATGGGCACCGTTGTACATCGGCATGAGGATCTCGTAGCTCGTGCCCGGACCTTTGCGCAGGTTGAGAAAGCCGTCGCCCGCGGAATAGACGGTGAGCTGTTTCGGTCCCATGCGGGCGAGGAACTTCGATGCGCACCAGCCGGTGCGGCCGGTTTCGTGGCGGACGCGGACCCAGGGACCGGACCATTCGAGGGTGTAGACCTGCGAGCCATGCGGCATGGCGAAAAGGATGTCGAAGCCGGTGCCGGGCCCGGTGCGCAGGTTGAGGAAACCGTCGCCCGGCGAGTTGACGATCAGGGCATCGGCCCGCGCGGTTCCGGCAAAGCCGATGGCGCCGGATGCCGCCGCAGAGGCAAGAAAGGCACGTCGGTTCATGATGTCCTCCCCTTCGCGTCCAGCATAGCAGATTCGCCGCCGGACCAGGCCATACAATCGGGTCGCCCTTCGGAGCGCCCCGGAGACGGACCCGCGCAAAAGGGGGCGCCGTGTCGGCACCCCCTCTCGCAAAACCCGTCGGGTCCGGGCGGCTCGAACCTGCGGCGTCATGCCACTCGGTGAGCAGGTTCAGCGCGCCCGTCCCTTCGCTGCTCAGCTCACGAGGTAGGCGCCATGGGCCCAGCCGACCTGGCCCGAATGCTTGTGGCGAACCTTGCGCCACTGGCCGGAGGAGGCGAGGATCTGGACCTTGTCGCCGTTATACATCTCGCGGATGATCTGGTAGTTGTTGCCCGGTCCGGTGCGCAGGTTGAGGCAGCCGTCGTAGGAGTTGACCACGGCCCAGACCGCGTAGCCGCCGTCGCCGCCATGGGCTTTCTTGAGGTACTGGGCCGCGACCCAGCCGTAATGGCCGCTGTGGAGATGGATCTTCACCCAGCCGCCATGGGTCTTGACCTTGGTCACGTGGGTGCCGTGCGGCAGCGACTTGATGACATCGTAATGGGTGCCCGGGCCGGTGCGCATGTTGAGGCCCCAGGGGGCATCGACGACGAACTGGGCGCCGGAGGCTTCGGCGGCGCCGGCAACGGCGACGGTGGCGCCGAGAGCGGCGGCGGAGAGGAGGAAGTTTCTGCGGTTCATGGTCGTGTCCTTCGGTTTCGAGTTTCGCGTTCGATGTTGGATGCACAGCGATTGGAAGGGGCAGACGGGAAACCGGTCGGACAGCGGTGAAAATTGCCGGCGATTTCTTTCAAAGTACTGTTTTCATTCGATAATTTTTCTCGGATTTCTGCAATTCGGCCTGGCGCGCAGACAAAAAAGGGGCGCCGGATCGGCGCCCCCTCGGTCCTTGCGTGGTGCCGGCCGGCTATTTGGCCAGCGCGTCGCGGATCTCGGTGAGGAGATCAAGCTCGGTCGGGCCCTTGGCTTCCTCGACGGCCTCTTCCTTCTTGATGGCCGCGTCTTTGACCTTGTTGACGTATTTCACCAGAATGAAGACGACGAAGGCGATGATCAGGAAGTTGATGACCGCCATGATGAAGGAGCCGTAGGCGAAGACCGAGGCGCCGGCGTCACGCGCGGCGGCAAGGCTGGCGCCCGCGGGCACCTCGCCCGACAGCACGGCGTAATTGTTGGTGAAGTCGAGGCCGCCGGTGAAGAGGCCGATGATCGGATTGATGAGGTCATCGACCAGCGAAGTCACGATCGCCGTGAAGGCCGCGCCGATGATGAT
>JAGRMP010000320.1 GCA_020441225.1 Maritimibacter sp.
GCCACCTGCGCCGACTGGGAACTGGCCGGCGGCTGGACCACGGTCGATGGCGAGCGGCAAAAGGACGATGGCCTGCTGGAGAAGTTCGACGTCAGCCTCGAAGAGGCGCAGAACATGGTTATGACGGCCCGTATCCAGCTTGGCTGGGTCGATCCGGCCGACCTTGTCGAAGAGGAAGAGGTCGCTGGAGAGGGCGACGAGACCGAGGAGGCCGGGGCCTGATCCCAGGGCCCCGGAGAACCGGCGCATGACCCGCGGAGGTCGGCAAAAGGATCGCGACGCAGCGCCCGAACGGCGCTGTATCGTCACCGGCGAGGTCAAGCCGGCGGCGGAGCTGATCCGCTTCGTGGTCGGGCCCGATGGGGCGATCGTGCCGGATCTGCTTGGTAAACTGCCCGGCCGGGGCATCTGGGTAAGCGCAAACCGGGCGGCGCTCGACAAGGCGGTGGCGAAGAACCTGTTCGCCCGCGCCGCGCGCCAGCCGGTGACGGTGCCCGACGACCTGGTCGACCATATCGAGACCGCGCTGGCCGACAGGGTGGTCCACCTGATCTCGCTCGCCCGCAAGGCGGGCCAGGCGGTGGCCGGCTACGAGAAGGTCAAGGACTGGCTCTCGAAGGAAGAAGCCCGGGTGTTGATCCAGGCTTCCGACGGGTCGGAGCGGGGAAAATCGAAGCTGAGCACCCCCTATGGCGGGCGCTTTATCGGCTGTTTGACGGGCTCTGAATTGGGTTTGGCTTTCGGTCGGGAAAATGTGATACATAGCGCGCTCGCGGGTGGCGGACTCACTTCACGTGTTGTAGAGGAAGCCGCGAAACTGTCCGGAATGCGCACAACTTTGGACGGCGGGACCGCCCGCCGGAAAGGTACGAAGACGATATGAGCGAAAGCGACGGCAAAAAGCCCCTTGGACTGCGCGGCGGCCGGCCCGGCCAGGTGAAGCAGAGCTTCAGCCACGGACGGACCAAGAACGTGGTTGTGGAGACGAAGCGCAAACGCGTTGTCGTCCCCAAACCCGGTGCGGCAGCCTCGGGCGGTGCGGGCGGCGGACAGGTGGCGGCGCAAGACCCGTCGAAACGTCCCGCCGGAATTTCCGATGCCGAGCTTGAGCGCCGGATGAAAGCGCTCGCCGCGCACGAGGCCAACAAGGCCGAGGAAGCCCGCCAGCGCGCCGAGGAAGAAAAGGCGCGTGAGGAAGAGCGCGAGCGCCGCCGCCGTGAGGCGGAGGAGAAGGAGCGCGAAGAGAAAGAACGCGCCGAGGCCGCCAAGCGCAAGGCCGATGAGGCCGAGGCAGAGGAACGCAAGCGCAAGGCTGCGGCCGAGAAAGCCGAGGCCGCGCCGGCACCCGATCCGGCCGCCGCCCAGGCCGCCGAAGCCCGCACGGCCAAGACGCCTTCGGCTGCGCGCGGCAAAACCGAACGTGGCCGTGCCGACGACCGCGACACCCGCGGCCGCGTCAAAGGCGACGACGGTAACCGCCGCGCCGGCAAGCTGACCCTGAACCAGGCGCTTTCGGGCGGCGAAGGCGGGCGCCAGCGCTCGGTCGCCGCGATGAAGCGCAAACAGGAACGCCTGCGCCAGAAGGCGATGGGCGGTGCCCAAAGCCATGAGAAGGTCGTGCGCGACGTGAAGGTGCCCGAGACGATCCTGGTCTCGGAACTGGCCAACCGGATGTCCGAACGCGTTGCCGACGTGGTCAAGTCGCTGATGAAGATGGGGCTCATGGTGACCCAGAACCAGTCGGTCGATCAGGATACCGCGGAACTGATCATCGAAGAGTTCGGCCACCGGATCACCCGGGTCTCTGACGCTGACGTCGAAGACGTGATCAAGACCGAAGAAGACGCGCCGGAAGATCTGCTGCCGCGTCCGCCGGTCATCACCGTGATGGGCCATGTCGACCACGGCAAGACCTCGGTGCTCGATGCGATCCGCCATTCCAAGGTGACCGCGGGCGAGGCCGGCGGGATCACCCAGCATATCGG
>JAGRMP010000321.1 GCA_020441225.1 Maritimibacter sp.
ACGGGCATCTCGACCGGATCGGAGGGTTGCTGGCTGGCATCGTGGCGCAGGTCGGGACGGAGTTCTCTTTCTACCTGCACAAGGTCTCGAAAGCGGTCGATGTGACCCTGCCGCCCATCCCGGGCGAGGGGTTCGCGGCCGCCGTCGATCAACGCTGGCGCGCGCATCTGGGTCATCCACGCCATCAACAGAGCCGCGTGAGAGGACCATCGCTGCATTGGCCCACTTTGTATGAGACCGCACGGCAAGCCGCGCGCGGAACAGTCGTCCGATTCATCCGAGAAGGCCATCTGCCTGAACCGACCGGTCGCACCCGTCCTTTGTGCCGGTCGGCGGTTGTCCGGGCCGCCCGCCGAATCCCCGGAACGCCGACAACGGCTGCCCCGTGACGCAGGTCCTTCGGCATAGTCGAAGGTTTCGGGTTTCTAGCTAGGCTCCCGGCAGATGCCTCAAGGTTCTTCGACATCCAGGACGAACGCTGACGGATCAATTTTGTTCGCGATCAATGACAAGACTTCAGGTCGTATCGATCCATCGTTGGGGTCGAACAGCCCGGTCCTTTTCAGCGCTTGGCGCACATTGATTTCCCGGCCCAGGTATTCCAACGCCACTTTCGAGGCGCCTGGCTTGCGTCCGCGCCGCGTTGGGCCGCCAGTCTGAATGCCCAGCAACAACCCGATCCTGCTGCGGTGGCTGGGATAAAGCGCCGCCTGTGTGATCGAGTTCACCTCGATTGCCTCGTATTCGAGAATGTAAATGCGATCGGCCAGGTAGAGCACAACGCCCGCGTATTTGTGCACCCCCCGCGACTCGCCGGTCTTGGTGTCGCGCAGGATCTCGACATTCTTCCAGTAATGCCTGTTGTCCTCACGGTGGATCCTGGCAAGCGAGCGTATGACCTTCCCCTGATTGCCGAAGGAATAAAAATAGCGGAAGTAGTAGCCTTGGTATTTCTCCAGGTCCTGGCTGTGCTGGTACAGCCGGTCGAGATGGCGCAGCGGCAAGCTGAGCGCCTCTTGCTGGAGGGGTTTTCGTTTGAGTGCGACGATGTCTTCGAACTGTCCCGGCTCAAGCAAAAGCTCAGACTCCGATACGCCGAAGAAATCGCAGATCCGCCGCATGTTGCGGCGCGATGGGTGAGAGCTGCCCGCCAGATACTTGTTGAACTGTTGGCGGTTGAGATCGAGCTTGCGGCACACCTCGGCGATCGAGGGGTGATAGCTGCACAGAAGGGCAAGGTTCTGGCGAAAGTCATCGGGCATGGAGCCTTGTTAGAGTGAAGCGACTTTAGCGTCAACTCGCGAATGGTCGCGAAGTTGCTGTGCAGTCACAGGCGCGTAGTCTTTTCCGCATCAGGTGCCCCGCACGGGGGCAGCCGGACGGAGGCAGAAAATGACGCAGGTAGACGGATATCCCCACGAGATCAGGGAGATTCATCATTTGGAAATTCCGATGCCGGATGGCTGTATTCTGGCCGCCCGCGTTTGGATGCCGGTTGACGCCGGTACGGCGCCGGTTCCGGCGATCCTGGAGTACCTGCCCTATCGCAAGAACGACTTCACCGCTTTGCGCGATGCCTCGATGCAGCCCTACTTGGCCGGACATGGCTATGCGGTGGTAAGGCTAGATTTGCGCGGGACAGGCGATTCCGAAGGGCTGATGGTGGACGAATACCTGCCGCAGGAACTGCAGGATGGCTGCGATGCCATTGCCTGGATCGCGGATCAGCCCTGGTGCGACGGCAATGTCGGCATGATCGGCATCTCCTGGGGCGGGTTCAACGGTTTGCAGATCGCCGCGCTTCAGCCTCCGGCCCTGAAGGCGGTGGTGACGCTCTGTTCCACCGATGACCGCTATGCCGACGATATCCACTACATGGGCGGCTGCCCGCTGGGCGAGCAGCTCAGTTGGGCCTCGGTCATGTTCGGGCGCAACACCCTGCCGCCCGATCCGGCCAATGTGGGCGACCGATGGCGCGACATGTGGCTGGAGCGGCTGGAGGGCAGCGGGCTGTGGCTGAAGAACTGGCTGGAGCATCAACGCCGCGACGCGTTCTGGCAACATGGCTCGATCTGCGAGGACTGGTCGCGCGTGCAGGTGCCGGTCTATGCGGTCTCGGGCTGGGCCGATGGCTATCCGCGCAGCGTGTTTCGCCTGATGGAGAACTTGCAGGGCCCGAAAAAGGGTCTGGTGGGGCCATGGGCGCATCGCTACCCGCATATCGGCGAACCCGGCCCGGCCATCGGATTCCTGAAGGAAGAACTGCGCTGGTGGGATCACTGGCTGAAAGGGCGCGACACCGGGATCATGGACGAACCGCCGCTGCGGCTGTTCATGCAGGACAGCGTGCCGCCACAGGGGCATTATCAAAGCCGCCCGGGCCGCTGGATTGCCGAGCCGGGATGGCCGTCGCCGCAGGTGACGCGCACCCGCTTTCACCTGACCCCCGAGGGTGGGCTGAGCCTGAATCCTCCCGCGACACACGCGGTTCTGCCCCATCGCAGCCCAGCCGATGTGGGCATGGGTTCGGGCAAATGGTGCAGCTACAGCAAGCCCGGCGATGCCCCGGTCGATCAGCGCCGCGACGATGCCGGGAGCCTGTGTTTCGAGATCGACATTCCCGAGGAGGGGCTGGCCTTTGCCGGTGATGCCAGGCTGCATCTGCGCATCGGCGCCGACAGGCCGGTGGCTCAGATCGCCGCGCGGCTGGTGGATGTGCATCCCGATGGACGGGTGACGCGCCTGACCTTTGGCGTGTTCAACCTGACCCATCGTCAGGGTCACGACCGGCCGCAGCCGCTGGACCCGGGAAAGGTCTATGACGTGACCATCCCGCTGAAACATGTCGCCCAGAGCCTGCCCGCCGGGCACCGGCTGCGCCTGGCGCTGTCGAGCAGCTATTTCCCGATGATCTGGCCCTCGCCCGAGCCGGTCACCCTGACGATCCATACCGAGGGCAGCGCACTGGAATTGCCGCTGCGCCCCCCGATGCCGCTGGATGACACACTGGCCGCGTTCGACCCGCCGGTGTCCGCGCCGCCGCCGCCGACCGAGCAGGTCGCTAGGCCTGACAGCTGGTTCCGCATTGTCGAGGACGCGGCGCAGGGGCAGATCGAGGTGCAGGTCGCCGGTGGGCCCGGCGCACTGCGGCTGCTTTCCAACGACATCACCATGCATATGCAGGGATACGAGACCTATGGCGTGCCGCTGAACAACGTATCCGCGGCTTGGGGGTGCACCGAATGGCATTGCGGGCTTGGCCGCGAGGGCTGGTCGGTGCGGTCCGAGACCCGGACCCATCTGCGCGCGGATGCCACGGATTTCATCATCACCGCCGAGCTGCGCGCCTGGGAGGGGGAAGCGCTGGTGGTGGAAAAACAATGGGACACGCGCGTGCCGCGCGACCACATGTAAGCGATATGACGCTGTATTCGCGTCACATAGCGAAGTTCTGCGAAATTGATTGGTTTCGCCACCATGCGATGCTTCGGTCAGAACATAACAGGGAGTCACCTCAATGAAACAACAGACAGGAACCACCCGCCGCGGCTTTCTTGGCACGACGGCGGCCCTGGGGGCGCTGGGGCTGGTGCCGGGCTGGACCGGCGCGGCCTTTGCCCAGAGCGGCGGCACGCTCCGGTTGCGCATCGAAAGGGATGCCGATGTGCTCGACCCGGGCTTCATGACCGGCGGCATCGAGATCGAGGCGCAAAAGCAGTGCCTGCCCTTCCTCGCCCAATACGCCCGCGATGGCGATACCTTCTCCTGGGAGCCGACCTATTTCGTCACCATGCTGGAACAGCGCGACGCCACCCGTATCGACTTTGAACTGGCCGAAGGGCTGGTCTGGTCGGGCGGCTATGGCGCGGTCGCGGCCTCGGATGTCAAGTTTTCCTACGAACGCATGAAGGACAGCGACTGGTCGGGTTATTTCGAAGCGCTGGACCATGTTGAGGTAACGGGCGAGCGCACGGGCACCATCGTGCTCAACAAACCCTTTGCGCCGTTCATCATGATCACGCTGTGCCACGGTCCGGGTGCGGTGCTGAGCGAAAAGGCGATGGCCGAGGTCGGTGGAAAGTTCACCACCAAGTTCCCAGCCGTCTGCGGCCCCTATACTTACGAGTCGACGCCGGGCCAGCGCTCGGTCTTTTCCGCCAACCCGGAATGGAACGGGCCGAAACCGGCCTTTGATCGCGTGGAATGCAATATCATCAGCGAGATCAAGGCAGCGGAACTGGCTTTTGAAGCAGGTGAACTCGATTGCACATCAGCAGGCGCGGATACGCTTGCCCGCTACACCAAGGACATGCCCGAGGGTACTGGCATCGCGGTGGCAGGCGAGCTGCAATATATGTGGATGGGGATGAATACCGAACATCCCAAGTTGCAGGACATCCGCGTGCGTCAGGCGATCCAGCATGCGGTGGATGTGGATACCATCCTGCAAGGCGCCTATTCCGGCACCACGGCCAAGTCGCATGGCATCATCTGCCCCGGCCTGACCGGCCAGCGCGACAGCGCCGGTTACAGCTATGACCCGGCCAAGGCAAAGGCGCTGCTGGACGAGGCCGGGGTTTCGGGGCTGGAACTGACCCTGCGCACGCTCAACAACCAGCAACGGATGCTGGCGGCGCAGATCATCCAGGCCAACCTCGCGGCGGTCGGCATCACCCTCAACGTGCTGCCGCTCGACAGCGGGCCGTTCTGGGAAATGGGCCAGGAAAAGAAGGGCGAGACCTGGAAGGAGCTGGAACTGTGGCTCATGCGCTTCGGCACGACACCCGACCCCTATGAGGCGACGCAGTGGTTCACCTCGAACCAGGTCGGCGTCTGGAACTGGGAGCGCTGGACCGACGAGGAGTTCGACCGGCTCTACGACGAGGGCATCAACGAGACCGATCCGCAAAAGCGTCACGACATCTACGTGCGGATGCAGGAGATCATGGAGAATACCGGCGCCTATGTCTGGATCAACCATGAGCCCGAATCCTTCCTGCACAGCACCGAGGTGGTGGTGAATGCCGCTCCCTCGGGCGAGCTGAACTACCGCAGGTTCGCGAAGGCCTGATCGCCCGCCAAGCAACCGGCCCGCGCCCCGCCGCGCGGGCCGCCAGGTGAAACCCGGCGAAGGGGAGGGTGCCCATGCTCTATTATCTGACCAAACGCCTCGGCCTGTCGGCGCTAGTGATCGGACTTGTGGTGCTGGTGCTGTTCTCGCTCCTGCATCTCATTCCCGGCGATCCGGCGACCATCGCGCTGGGGCCGCGCGCGACCCCGGAGGCCATCGCGCGCTATGCCGCGAAGATGCATCTCGACGAACCGGTCTGGCGGCAATTCCTGATCTATATCGGCAATGCGCTGACCGGCGATCTGGGGCTGGACGTGTTCTCCGACCGTCCCGTGACCACCATCATCCTGGAGCGCATCGGCTTTACCCTCGCACTGGTAGGAGCCGGCATGGGCTGGGCCATGCTGCTCGGCATCCCGCTGGGCTGCCTGGCGGCGGTAAAGCCCAACAGCTGGCTTGATCGTGTGACCGGCGTCCTGTCGGTGGGAACTATAGCTGTGCCCTCGTTCCTCGTGTCGATCTGGGCGCTCTTGATCTTCGCGGTGCATCTGCGCTGGCTTCCGGCCATCGGGGTAGGCGTGGTCTGCCCCCACCGAGTGGTCCA
>JAGRMP010000027.1 GCA_020441225.1 Maritimibacter sp.
CAGCCAGCGGTCCCAGCCGCCGGCGCGCAGGCCCGCCTCGATGCCGACCCGCACCGGGCCCGCGGGCAGCACCTTGCGGCGGTATTTCTCGTCCTGGGCCGCGAACAGCTCCATCGACGGCATCGACACCACGCGGGTGCCGATCCCGGCGTCTTCGAGCAGCACCTTGGCCTTCATCGCGATCTCGACCTCGGAGCCGGTGGCGATCAGGATCGCCTGGCGCTTGGCCTCGGCCTCGGCCAGCACATAGGCGCCCTGGGCGGCGAGGTTCTTGACCTTGTGCTCGGTCCGGAGCGTCGGCAGGTTCTGGCGCGACAGCACCAGCACCGACGGCGTGCCCTCGGAGGTCAGCGCCAGTTCCCAGGCCTCGGCGGTCTCGATCGTGTCGCAGGGGCGGAAAGTGTGCATGTTGGGCGTGGCCCGGCAGATCGCGAGATGCTCGACCGGCTGGTGGGTCGGCCCGTCTTCGCCGAGCCCGATGCTGTCGTGGGTCATCACGTAGGCGACCGGCGCGCCCATCAGCGCAGACAGCCGCATCGCGCCGCGGGCGTAGTCGACGAAGGCCATGAAGGTGCCGCCGTAGGGGCGGACGCCGCCATGCAGCGCGAGCCCGTTCATCGCCGCCGCCATACCGTGTTCGCGGATGCCGTAATGCACGTAGCGGCCCTTGCGGTTCTCGGGGTCGAAGATGCCGAGATCGCCGGTGAGCGTGTTGTTGGACCCGGTGAGGTCGGCCGACCCGCCGATGGTTTCGGGCATGATCGGGTTGATCACTTCGAGCACCATCTCCGACGACTTCCGGGTCGCGACCTTGGGCGCTTCCTCGGAGATCTGCTTCTTGAGCGCCTTGATCGTGGCGCTGAGCCGCCGCGGCGCGCCGCCGTCGAAGACCCGGGTCACCTCTTTCTGGCGCTGCTCGGTGAGCGCGTCGAAGCGGTTCTGCCAGGCCGTGTGCTCGGCCTGGCCGCGGGCGCCGACCGCCGCCCACCAGTCGCGGATCTCGCCCGGGACCTCGAAGGCCGGGTAGGGCCAGCCGAACAGCTCGCGCAGCGCGGCGATGTTGTCGGCGCCGAGCGGCGAGCCGTGCGCCTTGTTGGTATCCTGCGCCGCCGAGCCGAAGCCGATATGGGTCTTGCAGGCGATCATCGTGGGCTTGCCGGAGCTTTTCGCCTCGGTCAGCGCGGTGTCGATCTGGTCGGGGTCATGGCCGTCGCAGTCGAGCACGTGCCAGCCGGCGGCGGCGAAGCGCTTGCGCTGGTCGGTGACGTCGGACAGCGAGACCGCGCCGTCGATCGAGATGTTGTTGTCGTCCCACAGCACGATGAGCTTCGACAGCTTCTGCTTGCCGGCAAGGCCGATGGCCTCGTGGCTGATGCCCTCCATCAGGCAGCCGTCGCCGGCGATGACATAGGTGTAATGGTCCTGCACCCGCTTGCCGAAGCGCGCGCGGGTCGCTTCCTCGGCCATCGCGAAGCCGACGGCGGTGGCGATGCCCTGGCCGAGCGGGCCGGTGGTGGTCTCGATCCCCTTGGCATGGCCGTATTCGGGGTGGCCGGCGGTCTTGGAGCCCCACTGGCGGAAGTTCCGGATCTCGTCGATCGTCATGTCCTCGTAGCCGGTGAGGTGCAGGAGCGCGTAGAGCAGCATCGAGCCATGGCCGGCCGACAGGATGAACCGGTCGCGGTCGATCCAGTCGGGCGCCTTGGCGTCGAACTTGAGGTGTTTGGAGAACAGGACGGTCGCCACGTCGGCCATGCCGAGCG
>JAGRMP010000322.1 GCA_020441225.1 Maritimibacter sp.
GGGATGCGGTGCTTTACGAGGGATTTACCCTGGCGTCAAGGGCCGGGCAGCCTCTCTGACCCATGCTCCGGGGGCATGGGGCGCCTGTGCGGCAGCAGCGCCGAGGTGAGTGCGCAAAAACCGCGCCGGGAATGCGGCAGATCATGGCCGATCGGCGCCGTTAACGCAAATCTCGCGGGGTGCGATCGGCACGATTCGGCCCGCGCGCCGCGGGGCCTGGGCCGGTCGCGACCGGAGGACCCGATGCTCTACACCCTGCTCTACCGCAGCACCGCCGTGCACCCCTTCCCGCACCCGAGCGATCTCGACATCCTGCGCGAAGCCTGGGAGAGCAACCGCGCGAATGGGATCACCGGGTTCCTGGTGCGCACCCGCAATCACTTCGTTCAGTTCGTCGAAGGCCCCCGGGAGGCCGTCCACGCCCTGCAGGACCGGATCATCGCCGATCCGCGCCATATCGGGTTCGAGGTTCTGGCCGAGGGGCCGGCGGACCTCCGGCAGTTTCCCGACTGGTCGATGGGCTACGCCGAGTTCGAGGAGGACGACGTGCTCAAGCTTGCCTTCCTCGCCGCGGTCGGCCCGGCGACCGAAAGCCGCCGCGCGGTACCGCCGCTCATCGCCTGCATGAAGGACATCGCGGCGCGGCGGGGCGCGCGGTCCGGACGGGCAAAGGCAATTGTCGTGCAAGGGTGAGGCCGGGCGCGGGAGACGCGATTTCGAAATCGCGTGAGAAGGCGTTTCGAAACGCCTTCCCGCCCGAGAGCTCAGGCGTCGAGAATACCCGCGATCGCTTCCGCCACTTCGTCGATCGTGCCGAGCCCGTCGATCGACTTGAGATCGCCCTTGGCCCAGTAATAGCCGATCAGCGGCGAGGTCTTCTTGTAGTATTCCATCAGCCGGACCCGCAGGCTTTCCTCGTTGTCGTCGGCGCGGACGGGCTGGCCGGCCTTGGCGGCCTCTTCGGCGCGGCCGACGATACGGCCGACGAGCACCTCGTCGTTGACCTGCATCTCGATCACAGCGTCGAGGCCCTGGCCGTGCTTCTCGAGCAGCGCGCCCAGCGCGTCGGCCTGGGGCAGCGTGCGCGGGAAACCGTCGAAGATGAACGAGCCTTCGGGATTGGCGTCGAGCTGTTCCTCGATCAACCCGATGACGATCTCGTCGGTCACCAGCTCGCCCGCGTCCATGATGGCGGCAACCTTGTTGCCCATCTCGGTGCCCGAGGTCTTCGCCGCCCGCAGCATGTCGCCGGTCGACAGCTGGATCATGCCGCGTTCATCGGTGAGCTTTTTGGCCTGGGTGCCTTTTCCCGCCCCCGGGGGGCCAAGCAGAATAATGTTCATCGACGCGCCGGTCCCTTCTTTTTCGTTTTCGTCGTCGTGCCGCGCTTGCCGCGCAGCTGCGACTTTTCGATCAGGCCTTCGTACTGGTAGGCCAGCAGGTGGGATTGCACCTGGTTGATCGTGTCCATGGTCACCGAGACGATGATCAGCACCGAGGTACCGCCGAAGTAGAACGGGATCGCCAGTTGCGAGCGCAGGATCTCGGGCATCAGGCAGACCGCGGCCAGGTAGGCGGCGCCGAGGGTCAGGACACGGGTGACCACGTAGTCGAGGTACTCGGCCGTCTTCTTGCCCGGGCGGATGCCGGGAACGAAACCGTTCTGGTTCTTGAGGTTGTCGGCCACCTCGTCGACCTTGAAGCTCACCTCCTTGGTGTAGAAGAAGGTGAAGAAGATGATCATGCCGGCGTAGAACAACAGATAGAGCGGCTGGCCGGGGCCGAAATAGGCGAGCAGGGTCGACATCACCGGGCCGGTGGAGCCCGCGGTGTTGAAGGTCGAGATCGTGGTCGGCAGGAGCAGCAGCGCCGAGGCGAAGATCGCCGGGATCACGCCCGCCGGGTTGACCTTGATCGGCAGGTGCGACGAGCCGCCGTCATAGACCTTCATCCCGACCTGGCGGCGCGGGTACTGGATGTGGATCTTTCTGAGCGCGCGTTCCATGAACACGACGAAGCCGATCACCGCGACGACCATCACCAGCACGCCGATGATGACCGCGGGGCTGATCGCCCCCGAGCGGCCCTGGCTCAGGAACTGGACCAGCGCGGCGGGGATCTGGGCGACGATGCCGACGAAGATGATGAGCGAGATCCCGTTGCCGATGCCGCGCGAAGTGATCTGCTCGCCGAGCCACATCAGGAACATGGTGCCACCGACCAGGGTGATGACCGCGGAGACGACAAAGTAGATGCCGGGGTTGTGCACCAGATTGCCCGCCTGCAGCGAATTGGCGAGTGCGAAGGCCTGGCCGGATGCCAGCGCCACGGTGCCGTAACGGGTGTACTGGTTGATCTTGCGCCGGCCCTGCTCGCCCTCTTTCTTGAGCTGCTTGAGCGGTTCGATCATGGTCGCGAGGAGCTGAATGATGATCGAGGCCGAGATGTAGGGCATGATGCCGAGGGCAAACACCCCCATCCGGCCGAGCGCACCGCCGGTGAACATCGTCAGGATCCCGCCGATGCCCTGCTGCGCCTGCTCCATGAAGTCGCGCAGCGCGCCGGCGTCGATCCCGGGGACCGGGATATAGGTGCCGACCCGGTAGATCATCAGAAGGCCAACCGTGTAGAAAATGCGCTGGCGCAGTTCCGTTGCTTTGCCGAGCGTTCCCCAGGAGAGGTTCGCCGCCATTT
>JAGRMP010000323.1 GCA_020441225.1 Maritimibacter sp.
TCGGGCAGGGTGCGGGCGAGGCGGGCGAGCTGGTGGCGCGCCCACCAGGCGGCCGGCACCATGCCGATCTCGCGCCCGAGCCGGGTCTTGGACCGCCCGGCGACGGGGGCCTTGACCATGATCGCGAGCACCGGTCGCCGCCGGATTGTGTCACAGAGCCAAAGCGGATGAGTCACGGTGTGAGTCTCACGGATGTGATACGGATTTCTCCAATCAAGTAGCACATTTCGAACGCACCCGATTTGGCGGACACCGCAAGATTCAGGCGAAATAGTCTCGCATGATGCGGGTGTAGACCCGCTTGAGCTGGTGAATCTGGTCGATCTCGACCCGCTCATCGACGGCATGCATCGTCTTGCCCACAAGGCCGAATTCGACCACCGGGCAATGGTCCTTGACGAAGCGCGCGTCGGAGGTGCCGCCGGTCGTGGAGAGCTCGGGCGTGACACCGGTCTCGGCCTTGACACAGGCCGCGACCAGGTCGGACAGATCGCCCGGCGGGGTGAGGAAACTTTCGCCCGTGAGCTTGACCGCCATGTCCATCTCGATCCCGGTCTCGCCTGCGACCTTCTCCATCTCTTCGCGCAACCAGGCCTCGAGCCCGGCCGCATCATGGGCGTCGTTGAACCGGATGTTGACCGTCGCACGGCACGCGGCCGGGATCACGTTGGTCGCCGGGTTGCCGGTGTCGATCGTGGTGACGGCAAGGGTAGAGGCGTCGAAATGATCGGTGCCCTCGTCGAGCACATGGGCGTCGAGGCGGGCCATAAGCCGGGCGAGCGCGGGGACCGGGTTTTTCGCCCGGTGCGGATAGGCGGAATGCCCCTGCACGCCGCGGGCAGTGAAGAACGCGCTGAGCGACCCGCGCCGGCCGATCTTCATCATCTCGCCCATGTGGTTGGGGCTGGTCGGCTCGCCGACCACACAGGCGGTCATCTGCTCGCCGTTGGCCGCCATCCAGTCGAGGAGCGCCGCCGTGCCGTCGGTCGCGTCGCCCTCCTCGTCGCCGGTGATCGTGAGGATCAGCGCCGCATCGTCCGGCGCCTCCGCCACGAAATCCACCGCGGCCGCGACCCAGGCCGCCACGCCCGATTTCATGTCGGTCGCGCCGCGGCCCCAGAGATAGCCGTCCTTTTCCTCGCCTCCGAAGGGCGGCACGCTCCAGTCGCCGGTATTGCCCACGGGCACGACATCGGTATGGCCGTTGAAACCGAGGGTGCGGTTGGCCCCCTTGCGCCCGTAGCGCGCGAACAGGTTCGATACGCCGCCCCGGTCGACCCGGGTGCAGGTGAACCCGGCATCGGTCAGGATCTCTTCGAGCAACACCAGCGCGCCGCCTTCCTCGGGCGTGACGGAGGGGCATTGCACCAGGCGCCGGGTCAGCGCAACGGGATCGGTTTCGGCCATGGACAGCTCCTTTGCGAGTCAGGCCCTGATACATCGGCCCCGCGCCCCCGGCAAATGGGCAGCGTGGGACGAAGCGGATGTGGCGGGGCTGCGACAGCCGCGGGCCGAGGACGCGGCAATCGGATTTATGGGATTCACAAAACGAACATTTCCGACCATAGTGGCGGCGATATAACAAGAACCCCGAGGCAGGGTGCGTGGACGAGACCGGGACAACCCGGCAGTCTTCGCGGAGCGGTATCCAGATATTCGGCGGCCCCGGCGGCAGCCGAGATGGCTTGCGCACCCGTCTCGATCGGAGGCAGGCAGATGGCAGGCGCATGCGGACCCCAGCGGTCACACCATTCCGCAATCCCGACGGGCGGCCCCACGCCCGACCGGCTGCAGCCGGGGAGGGTCGCATGAGCTGGATCGCGCTGACCGATTTGTCGAACCCGGCTTTCAACATCCGCGGCATCGGGGTGCCGCGCAACGCGCCGCGCGCCCGCGGGCCCATGGAGCGCCACGAAATCCTGCCGCGCGGCTCCATGGTGATCGAGTTCCGGGCCAACGTGAAACCTGACCGGCCCCTCGCCCTGCTCACCTTCCAGCGCGACTTTGAATGGCTGCGCGAACTGCGGGTCGGGGTCGAGGCCAGTGGACGCGTGACGGTCGAAGTCGGCCAGGGCCAGGCGCAGTCGCTGGCCGTGGTCGATATGCCGCCGCCGCCGCGCGAGGCGCGCATGCGGCTCACCTACGCCTGGCACGCGCCGCAACGGGTCTCGCGGCTGACCGTTGAACTGATCGACGAGGGCCGGATCTACCAGGCCAACGGCTACGATCCCCTGCCGCTGCCGGCGGCAGATGCCAAGGCGATCGTGCGCAACGGACGCGCGACCGCGATCTCGAAGAACGTCGATTACATCGCATTTTCAGATGAAATAGAGCCGATCGGCTTTGGCAACGGCATTGTCACGGGGACACCGGTCGAAACCACCGGCGGTCCGGTTCCGGTCGAGAAACTGCGCCTTGGCGACATGGTGGTCACCGCGACCGCAGGACCGCAGCCGGTGCGCTGGATCGGCAAACGCCGGGTGCCCGCGCTTGGCGGTTTCTGCCCGGTGCGGGTCCGCGCCCCGTTTTTCGGCCTGAGCCGCGACATCGTGCTTTCGCCCGCGCACCGGGTGCGCCTCGGTGTCGCCGAAGCTGAATACATGCTGGGTGAAGATGAGGTGCTGATGCCCGCGGGCCGGCTTGTCGATGGCCGCCATGCGCTCGGCGAAACCCGGCACCGGCTGGTGACCTATCACCAGATCCTGCTCGACGTGCACGATTGCCTGCTGCATGACGGTCTCTGGGCCGAGAGCCTGTTCGCCGGCACCATCGTGCGGCAACCGGAGATGGTGCAGAGCACCGTGCTTGCGGAAATGCCGATCTCGGCAATCCCGGTCCACCGTGCCTTTTCGCGCACCCGGCTCACCGATTTCGAGACCCGCAACCTCGTGGCCGCGTTCGCCACCGGTTGACATTGCCCCCACCTCCGCCGGGTGTCATAATTCGAACGGCAATGAGCACGGGGTACAGGATGGCGAGGGGATGGATCGCCGCCTTGGCACTGGCCATCGTTTGGCTGGGTGTTGCGGTTGGATACGCGCAGGACGCGGGCGACGGCATCGGCGCCGCGCCTGTCAGGGTGGTCACGGTCACCCGGCCGCCGTTCTCGCTGGTCGAGGAGGGCGAGGAGACCGGGTTCAGTCTCGATCTGTGGCGGGCCGTGGCGGCGGATATCGGTGTCGAAACCGAGATTACGCGGGTCGCCGGTTTTGGCGAGATGCTCGGCATGGTGCAGGCCGGCGATGCCGATGCGGCGGTCGCCAATATCTCGATCACCGCGGAGCGAGAAGCGGTGATGGACTTCACCCAGCCGATCTTCGAGGCCGGGATCGGCATCATGGTCCCCGCGCGCGAAAGGGCCAGGTCCAGCATCATCGGTCTTCTGTTTTCCCGCGACCTGCTCATTGCGGTTGCTGCCGCCTTTGGCCTCCTGTTCGGCGCGGGCATGCTGATGTGGCTGTTCGAACGTCGCCGCCAACCCTATTTCGACCACAATGCGCGCGGGGCGCTGTTCCCGGCGTTCTGGTGGGCGCTCAACCTGGTGGTCAACGGCGGTTTCGAAGAACGCCAACCGCGCAGCCCGGCGGGTCGGGTGCTGGCGGTGATCCTGGTGATTTCGTCTCTGTTCCTGGTCTCGGTCTTCGTTGCTCGCATCACCGCCACCATGACCGTGGAGGCGATCCAGAACTCGGTCGCCTCGATCAACGATCTTTATGGCCGTGAGGTGGGCACGATCGATGGCTCGACCGCGGCCGGCCTGCTCGACACGCGCGACATGCGGTACCGCGGGTTCGACGGGCTCGACTCGCTCATCGCAGCCTTCGAAGATCACGAGCTCGATGCGGTGGTGTTCGACGCGCCGATCCTGGCCTATTACGTCAACACCGGCGGGGACGGTATCGGCGAGTTGGTCGGCGGTTCGGCCCTGTTTCGCGAGAACTACGGCATTGCGCTGCCCACCGGCAGCCGGCTCGCGGAACCGATCAACCAGAGCCTCCTGAAGCTGCGCGAAGACGGCACTTACGAAACAATCTATCGCCGTTGGTTCGGCTCCTCCGGCTAGACGTAGCGCATCGGGCCTGTCAGGCTGCGCGAAACCATTTTGCCACGGAGCCCCCCATGCACAGACTTCGCCCCCTCGCGGCGCTTTTGTTTACCGTCCCGCTCGCGGCCTGTTTCGACGCCGAGATGTCGCTGTCCTTTCCGGACGAAAACACCGCGCAAGCGACCATGGTGATGATCGCCTCGGCGGATTTCTACGAGATGGCCTCGACCGGCGGTGAGCCCTTCTGCGAGGAGGGGGTCGAGGCGCAGTTGGACGACGGCCGTTACAGCTGCACCCAGACCTTCAGCGGCACCATCGACGAAGCGATCAACGATCCCGACATCGGCGAGGGGATGACCATCGAACGCCGCGACGGCGGGCTCCTGTTCGTGTCCTTCGACCTTGAAGAGGTCACCGCCGATCTCGAACCGCCTGAGGAAGCCGGCGGCGAAGAGATGATGGCGATGATGGCCGAAGCCTTTGCCGGCCATGCGATCACCATGAACATCTCCGGCAGCGAGATCGTCGAAACCAACGGCACGCTTTCGGCCGACGGCAAGACCGCCAGCTTTTCGATCCCGCTCGACGGGCTGATCACCGGCGCGACGACGCTGCCCGCCGGCTTCGACGTGCTTCTGCGCCCCGGGAGTTGACGCGCGTCACGGCCAGGGGCTGAACCCGATCACCGGGCCGTGCAGCAGCATCAGCCCCCACCAGAGAGCGAGACCGGCGACAGCCCGCACGAGCCCGCCGGGCGTGATTTTGACACGCCGGGGGGTGTCGGCGAGGCGCGCCCAGTCGCCGCCCAGCTGACGGCGCTTGCGCCGGTCGATCATCTTCATGCCCAGGAGGGCGAAGCCGAGGAAGGTGCCGAACAAGATCACATGCGCCAGGTCGCCGTTGGGCAGGAGATGCGCACCGGCCCAGAGTGCGATCGCGGCGAGCAGGGGATGGCGGACCCAACCGACGATTCCGGCATGGTTAGGGTCGAATTCCGCGTTGCGTGCGCCGCCGAAGGAGAGCGGGTTGGGCCGGGCCACGGCCAGCGCGATGATGACGGCGGCGAGCGCATTGGCGCCGAAGGGCACCCAGCTTTGCCACGGCGCGCGTGGCCAGATCTCGACGTAAGGCGCGCGCCCCGCGGCGCCGATGAGCCAGGCGAGCACCGCCACCGACAGCGCGGAATAGGCGAGCGAAAACCCCCGCGCGCCGATCCGCGCCACGATCCGCGCCTTGACCGGCGGGCGCACCGGGATCGCATGTGTGGCGAAGAAGGCCGCGAAGGCGAGGATGTATTCGAGCCAGCCCATCAACCGAGATCGGCGAGCTGGCGAACCGCCTCGGCCAGCCCGTGCGGCGTGTCACAGATTGCGTCGGCTTCGCTGTGCTCGCTGTCGTCGCCATAGCCCCAGCGCACCGCAAGCGCGGCCATACCGGCCGCATGGGCGGCGCGGTGGTCATGCATCCTGTCGCCGACCATCACCGCATGCGCCGCGCCGAGACCGAGCGTTTCGCGGGCAAAGGCGAGCAGCTCGGCCTTGTCGTTGCGGGTACCGTCGAGCTCGGGGCCGAACTCGGCCTCGAAATACTGCGCCAGGCCGAAATGCGCGGTGATCCGGCGGGCATAGGCATGCGGCTTGGCGGTGGCGACGAACAGCCGGTGGCCTGCGTCTCGCATCTGCGCCAAGGCCTCGGGAATGCCGGAATAGACCCTGTTTTCGAACAGGCCGACCGCGGTGTACCGCGCCCGGTAATGGCCGAGTGCCACCTCCGGCTCGGCCACGCCAAGACGCGCGAAACTGTCGATGAGCGCCGGGCCGATCGCCCAGGTCAGGCTGTCGGGATCGGGCGCGTCGTGGCCCATCTCGACCAGAGCGTGGACGATGGACCGGGTGATCCCGGGCCGGGGATCGGTCAGCGTGCCGTCGAGATCGAGAAAGACCGGGGTCATCGCGATACTCCCAACCAGCCGTGACCGAAGGCGTAGACGGCCAAGGCGATCAGCGCGACCAGCGCCGCGGAACCGCCGAGCGACAGCCAGTGGCTGGTCTGATGCGCCTCGCTTTCCCAGCGGCGCGGACGGATGCCCTTGAGCCGGAACACCACCTGCGCGGCGAGGTTGATCGCGGCGATGTTGACGAGAACGGTGGCGAGCGCCTTGCCGGCGGGCAGCCATTGCGCCGCCCCGAGCAGGAGGCCGAAGGCCGACAGCGGCGGCAGCAGTGCCGCGGCCACCATCACGCCGACGAGCGCCGAGGTCTGGCCCCGCGCCACCATCAGCGCAGCCGCCGCGCCGGAGGCGAGCGGCAGGGCCACGGTGAGGAGCGAGAGCGGCGCTTCGTAAGCCGACAGGATCGGGTCGACGCCGCCCTGGGTCACCAGCCCGAGCGCAACCGCCGCCACCACGGCGACAGCGAGCCCCGCCCCCAGCGTGCGCGCGGCGATCAGCATCAGCGGCCCGAGCCCCAGCGTGACCGCGAAGGCAAAGGCGATGATCGGCCCGAGCAGCGGCGCGATCACCATCGCTCCGATCACCACCGCCGTTTGACCTTCGGCAAGCCCGATGGCCGCCACTACGGTCGCGAGCGCGGTCAGCACGAGATAATCGACCGTCAGCGCGGTGCCGTCGCGGATATCGCCGTAGATCTCTTCGCGGGCGCGGGCGGTCTCGCGCTGGGCGATGCGCTCCTGTTCGTCCTCGTCGTCGATCTCGGGCAGGCTCGCCTCGGAGGGCAGGGCGACAAGGCGCCAGCGGTCGCGCCCTTCGAGCGCTTCGGAGATTGCGTCGAGCGTCTCCTGCGTGTCGATCTCATGGAGGGTCGCGACGATCACGACCCGGTCGTTTTCGGCCGCGAGCCGGTACCAGTTCTCCGGATTGAGCCCGTCGAGACGGGAGCAGACGGCATCCGCGTCACCCTTGTCGACGACGACCTGAACGACCCGTTCGCTCACGACGGTTCGTCGTAGAAAGGTGTCATCTGGGCGACGATCACCGCGTTTTCCGTGAGCGCCCGGTCCATCAACGCGCGTTCCTCCTCGGGGATATCATGCCCCTCGGCGAGCCGTTCGTCGAGCGAGCCGTAGCCCGAGACGTCGAGCGGCGCGAGATCGGCCTGTTTGAGGATCGCCACCGTCTCGCGCA
>JAGRMP010000324.1:0-3206 GCA_020441225.1 Maritimibacter sp.
CGCCAACGGCCGGGGCCGCCGGTATCGGGACGGATCGAAAACTCCTCGATGCGGACCGGAAACTTGGTTTCGTAGACCTCGGCAGGCATGTTGCGGAACCCGCCGTTCACCAGGTTGATGAGCGCGCTCTCACCATCCGCCCCATTGGTGCCGCCCCAGCCGCCGGCGGTCGCCTCGACCGTCAGCCATTGCCGTTTCTTCGGATCGATCTCGAAGAACGAGGCCACCATCGAGTCGCCGTAATGCGCAGCCGTTGCCCGCTCGGGCATGGCTTCCGACAGACAGGTAATCATCAGGTCGGCGAGCAGCCCCAGCCCGGTGAAATACCACGCGCAGGCATAGGGCTCGCGCGCATTGAACATGCAATCGTCCGGGATCTTCACATGCATCGTCGAGAACGAGCCGCCGGTGATCGCCCGTTCCGGGCTGATCATCGTCTTGTAGGCCAGCCGAAGAAGCGACTCGGTCTGCACCGCACCGCAGTTGATCGACCCGGCCACGGGGGGCGACGAGCCCTCCATATCGATGATCATGTCTTCGCCGGCGATGGTCAGCGTCAGCTTGACCTTGACCGGGTCGTCGCTTTGCCCGTCGTTGTCGATCACGCCTTCGCGCGACCAGGTGCCGTCCTGCAGGGCGCCGATGGCGGCGCGGTCGAGCGCGCGGGCCTGTTCGAAGATGTTCAGGCACGACGCCCGGTAGCTGTCCTGACCGATCCGGTCGAGAAGCTGGCCCAGGCGCCGCTCGCCGGTGCGGATCGCGCTGATCTGGGCGCGGAAATCGCCGAGGATCGCGGCTTTCATCCGGGTGTTGCGCTGGATCAGGTCAATCCAGTCCGGCAGTTCCTCGTAATTCTTGCACACCCGGGTCGGGCCCAGGCGCCAGCCTTCCTGAAAGATCGAGGACGAGCCCATCGGCACCCCCGGATCCATCGCCCCTACGTCGGACCAATGCGCCCGCGCCGCGCCGAACCCGACGAGCTTGCCGTCATGGAACAGCGGCCCGACGGCGGTGAAATCCATCAGGTGGGTGCCCTGAAGGTAGCTGTCGTTCATCAGGAAGATGTCGCCCGGCCCGATGTCGTCGCCGTATTTTTCCAGCACCAGGTGCACACAGGCATCGATCGCGCCGACGAACAGGGGCACGCCGGTGGACTGGCCGAGCATTTCGCCTTCGTGGTCGAGAATGGCGACGGCGCTGTCGCGCCCTTCGTAGATGACCGGGGAATAGGCCGAGCGCCACAGCGCCGCGTTCATGTCTTCGGCGCAGGAAATGACGAAGTTGCGCACGACTTCGGTGGTGATCGGATCTGCTTTCAATTGGCTCATTGGATCACGCCTCACTGGATTTGGTCATGGACAGGTGGCCGCCGGTGATGACTTCGACGGTCCAGCCGGGAGGCACGAGCGTGGTGGTCGTTTCCTCCTCGATGATCGCGGGGCCGGTGATGGTGTCGCCAAGCGCATAGGCCTCGCGCCGCACCACCGCGGTCTCCCGCTCGACACCGTCGAAATAGACCGGACGGCTGCGGGCTTCGCTGGCGACGCGGTCCAATGGGCTGGGCAGGCCGGGGCGCCTCAGCCGCCCGAGCGCCGCAACCCGCAGGTTGGCGACCTCGGCCCCCGCCGTGGTGGAGGAATGGCCGTATTGTTGCTGATAGGCCTCGTTGAACACCGCCCGCACCGCGGCCGGGTCCACCGTGCCGGTGCCGGCAGGCACCGTCAGCACATATTCCTGACCCTCGTAGCGCAGATCGACCGAGCGTTCGAATCTGATGTCGGCGTCCGTCATGCCCTCGGCCTTCAGATGTGCGCGGCCCTCGGCTTCCAGCGCCTCGAAGGCTGCCGTCACCTCTGCCACATCGACCGCGCCCCAGTCGCCGTAATAGGTCATCTTGAAATCGTGGCGCATGTCGGTCTGCAGCATGCCAAAGGCCGAAAAGGCACCCGGATGCACCGGGATGATGACTTCCTTGATGTCCAGTTGCTCGGCCAGCGCGGCCGCCTGCGAGGGACCGGCGCCGCCATAGGCGAGCAGGGCGAAATCGCGCGGGTCGATCCCGCGCTGCACCGTGATCGTGCGGATCGCATCGGCCATCTTCGCATTGATGATGTCGATGATCCCCTGGGCGAAGGCTTCCGGATCCAGCCCGAACATTTCGCCCAGACGGCCACAGACGGCGCGCGCCGCCTCGACATCGAGCGTCAGTTCGCCGCCGGAGAAGTTGGAGCTGTCGAGCCGCTTCAGCACGAGGTTCGCGTCGGACACCGTGGGCTCGGTGCCGCCCCGGCCGTAGCACGCCGGACCCGGCACCGACCCGGCCGACTGCGGGCCGACGCGCAGGGCGTTGGCCTCGTCCCAGGCGATCGAGCCGCCGCCGGCGCCGATGACATGGATATCGACCACCGACATCTGCACCGGCAGGCCTTCGAGCGTCGCCTCGTTCGAGGTCGAGGGCAGCCCGTCGACGATCAGGCTCGCGTCAAAGGAGGTGCCGCCCATGTCGACGCAGATCAGGTTCTTGCGCCCGGTCTGCTCGGCCAGCGACCGCCCGCCGATGGTGCCGCCGACCGGGCCGGACAGCAGGGTCTGCAAGGGCGTGCTGGACGCAGCACTCGCCGTCATCGCACCGCCGTTCGATTCCATCACATGGACCTGCCCGCCGTCCGGGAGCGTGTCGCGCATCTGATCGACCAGCGTGTTCAGATACCGGCGCACGACCGGCGCGGTGAACGCGTCCATCGCGGTGGTGGAAATCCGGTCGAACTCGCGCCATTCCGGCGACACCTGGTGCGACAGGGCGATGTCGATCTCCGGCAGGCGCTCGCGCAGATAGGTCGCGGCGGCGAGTTCATGCTCGGGATTGCGGAACCCGAACAGGAAGCAGATCGCAATCGCCTCATAGCCCTTGTCCTTCACCGCGGCGACCAGCGGATCGAGCTCTTCGACCACCAGCGGTGCGATCACCGTGCCATCCGCCGCGATCCGTTCGGCCACAGTATAGGTGTCTTCGACCGTGACCAAGGGCTCGGGCTTGTGCCAGTGGATCGAGAAGATCTCGCCGCGGTTGTTGCCCTGGATCGTGTAGACGTCGCGAAAGTTTTCGGTGGTCAGCAGCGCCACCTTGGCGCCCTTGCGGGTGAGCACCGAGTTCAGGCCGACCGTGGTGCCGTGGACGAAGAAGTCGATGTGATCGCCCTCCCCCA
>JAGRMP010000324.1:3420-6216 GCA_020441225.1 Maritimibacter sp.
CCCGGGCACGTCTTTTTCAGCCACGGATCGAGACGATACGCGGCGCCTGCGCCCCTTGTTTCACTGGGGATTCGGTGCAGATCTTTCTCAAACGCTAAGTTGCATGCAAAAATTATGCAAGACTTTAATGCAAACTTTATGCTAAATAGAGTCGCAACGGAAAGCGGTGAGAGAACCGAAGCCAGAGGACAGGGGAGGATTCGGATGGCGAAGACGGACAAACCGGCCAAACGCAACGGCGAAAAGCGCGAACGTGGGGCGACGACCGTCTACCAGGCCCTGCGCGAAGAGATCCTGACGCTGAAACGCGAACCGGGCAGCGCACTCGACGAAGTCAGCATTGCGGGCGATTTCAACCTGTCGCGCACCCCGGTCCGCGAAGCGATCTTCATGTTGTCGGGTGACGCGCTGGTCAAGGTGCTGCCGAACCGGTCCTCGATCGTCGCGCCGCTGTCGCTGCACCGGCTTAACGACCTGCTCGATACCTGGCTGATCCTGTCGCGCGCGGTCTTCGTCGACGCAGCCCTGCGCCGGACACCGGGGGACATCGCCGGATTGATCGACCGGGTCGCGGATTTCGAGGCGACGATCGGTGCCGACAACGCGCTCGACACGGCGTTGGCGCTCCTCGCGCTCCAGCGCAGCTACGCCGAAACCGCTCGCAATCTCTTTCTCGGCCAATACTATCCCGATTGCCTCGATGCCGGACGACGGACCCTCCTGCTCCACTATTTCCCGTTCGCGACCGCGGATGACCTCCAACTTCAGGCCGATCTGCATCGCAGCCTGATCGCGACCATCAAAAGCGGCGATACCGGCGCCTGCAACAGGATCGCGGGCGATATGCTCGCCGCGATCCTGAAGGTGATCCGGGCCTCGCTCGAACCAACCATCGCGGATGCGGTCGATCTGTCGACCGCGGCGCTGGACTGATCCCCAACGACGAAAGCCACGACATCATGTCCCACGATACCCGCCTGAAGAAACTGACCGGCATCCTTGAGGCGGCCGATTGCCCCGCCATCGCCCTCGTGCCCGGTCCGAATTTCTACTACCTGACCGGCGTCACGCTCGCCCTGATGGAACGGCCGACGATCCTGATCGTCACCCGCGCGGGCGAGATGCACGCGGCGATCCCGGCGCTCGAACGTGACCGCTGGTCGGCCGAGGTGCCGCAGGTGCAGACGATCTACTGGCAAGACAGCGATGGCTACGCCGCCGCGCTCGACGCGCTCGCCAGACAAACCGGCCTCACCCGGATCGCGGTCGAAGGCAACCGGATGCGCCAGTTCGAGGCGGCCGCCCTGGCGACGGCGTTCGGCACCCTGCCGGACGACGGCTCTGCCATGCTGGCCAAGCTGCGCATCCTGAAAGACCCGGGCGAGATCGCCGCCATCGAAAAGGCCGTGCATCTCAGCGAGGCCGCGCTCACCGACACGCTGGCGCAGATCGGGGCGGGCATGACCGAAACCGAGATCCGGGCAAAACTCCAGATCAACATGCTCAATCGCGGCGCAGACCGCGCGGCGTTCGATCTGATCGTCCTCGCCGGCGGTGCCGCTGCGGATTGCCACGGCGTCCCTGCCGCGAGCCGGCGCCTGACGCGCGGCGATGCGCTGCTGTTCGATTTCGGCGCCACGCTCGACGGCTACAGCGCCGACATCACCCGCACCTTCTTCTGCGAAGAAATCCCCGAACAGCATCGCGCGCTCTACGACACCGTGCTCGAAGCGAACCGGGTCGGCCGGGAGATGGTCCGGCCGGGGCTCACGCCGCACGAACTCGACAGCGCGGTGCGCGACGTGCTGGTCAACGCCGGGTTCGAGGCCAACATCCGCCACAAGGTCGGTCACGGGCTCGGCCTCGACATTCACGAAGCGCCGCAGCTGATGATCGGCAACCACCAGCCGCTGGAAGCCGGCATGGTCATCACCATCGAGCCCGGTCTCTACGATCCCGACACGATCGGGGTGCGGATCGAAGACGACGTTCTGGTCACCGAAGACGGGTCCAGATCGCTCACGACGCTTCCCCGCGAAGCCCAGATCATCGGCTGATGCGCGCAGCGGGGCGCCTCTTCCAGAAGGCCCGGCCGCTGCCGGGCCGTTCGGGTATGCGTCCGGCCCAGAAACCGGCCCAGAAAACAGAAACCCGGCCCCGCGATCTCACGCGGTGCCGGGCCTCCGGGGAGCTCTTTTCGGGATCAGGCCGTCCAGCCGGCGTACCAGGTCTTGAACTGGGCGTATTGCTTTTCGACATACGCGCGCTGCGCATCCGACAGGGCATCGGTCTCGTTGAAGTGCAGCCGGTATTCCTCATCGCCGTTCAGCACCATGAGATGTTTGTAGAACAGCACCAGATCGGCGCCTTCGTCGAAGGTCGACAGCACCATCAGCGCCTCTTCCAGCTCCTTCGCCTTCACACGCGCCTCGGCATCGCCGGTGGCCGCCTTCTTCGACAGCTCGACCAGGTGCAGCACTTCCTTCGGCAGGGCATTGCCGATCCCGGTGATCGCACCGGTTGCGCCGCAATTGACGAAACCGTGGAACACCTGCGTATCGACCCCGACCATGAGCGTCAGGTCATCGCGCGCCGAGGTGATATGCTGGCCGGCGTAGCTCAGATCGTCGGCGCCGCCAAACTCCTTGAACCCGATCAGGTTCGGATGCGCGGCGTTAAGCTCGAAGAACAGGTCCGCGCGGGTGGCAAAACCGTAATACGGGCTGTTGTAGATCACCGCCGGCAGATCCTTGGCAGCGTCGAGAATGGCCGCGAAATGCGCCCTCTGCGCCGCGA
>JAGRMP010000325.1:0-10018 GCA_020441225.1 Maritimibacter sp.
AATACGGCAAGATCGCCAAGCTGCGTTCGACCCATAACAACTACCTGACACTGCCGGTCGTCTTCCTGATGCTGTCGAACCACTACCCGCTCGCCTTCGCCAGCGACTGGAACTGGGTGATCGCCGGGCTCGTGTTCCTGATGGGCGTGTCGATCCGGCATTTCTTCAACACCCAACATGCCCACGGCGGCTATCTGTGGTGGACCTGGGGGGTGACGGCGGCGCTGTTCGTGGCGGCGGTCTGGCTGTCGACCCTGGGCCAGGAATACCAGAGCTGGGAAGAGAGCGACGCGCGCGCCTTCACCCCCTCCGAACAGCGCTTCGCCGAGGCCGCGGGGTTCGAGGACGTAGCCGGGCTGGTGATGGGCAATTGCTCGATGTGCCATTCCCGCGAACCGGCCTGGGACGGGATCGGCACCGCGCCCAAGGGGGTGCTGCTCGAGACCGAAGCCGATGTCGCCGCACATGCCAAGCGGATCTACCTGCAGGCCGGCCTGACCCACGCGATGCCGCCCCCGTCGGCGAGCTTCATGGAGCCCGAAGACCGCGCTTCCATCGTCGCCTGGTATCTCGACGCGGCGGGCTGAGCGCGCCACGGAACCGCTCTTCCGGCCGGAGCGGATGCGACCTGGCGGGGCCACCGGCCGGCGGCCGCCGTCCGTCAGCGACCGTCTGAGCCGATCCGCGTACCCGGCCCGGCCCGGTGCAGCGCGGCGCAGCAGGCGGCGGGACCGCGTCCGGGGCGGCCGGAAACGCGGACGGGGGCCGCTTGAGCAGCCCCCGCCGTTATCGAGATGTCCCGCACCGAACCGTCCGTGCGGTCAGAAGTCGAAGAAGAGCTTGACCAGACTGTCGATGCCGGTGTCGCGGAGGATCAGCAGATCGCCGTCGCCGCCATCGATCACCACGTCGCCGCCATCCTGCGTCATGTGGTTGTTCGTCAGATCCTTCCAGCCCTTGATCGAGTCGAGCCCGGTGAGGTCGATCCGGTCGTACGACAGGAAGCTGACGTCGAAATCCTTGATGGTATCGACGTCGTCGCCGGTGGCAAACACGAACAGGTCTTCGCCGGCGCCGCCGAAAAGCGTATCCTCGCCAGCACCGCCGCGCAGGACGTCGCGTCCGCCGCCGCCGCGCAGGACGTCGTCGTCCTGTTCGCCGAAAAGCCGGTCCTCGCCTTTGCCGCCGCCGAGCTCGTCGTCGCCGGTCCCGCCGCTCAGGGCATCGTCGCCGCCGCCACCGAGCAGGAGGTCGTCGCCCGCGCCGCCGAATACGGTGTCGGCGCCCTTCCCGGCGCCGAGCGCATCATTGCCGGCGCCGCCGCGGATCACGTCGCTGCCGCCGCCGCCAACGGCGGTGTCGTCGTCGTCGCCGCCGACCAGCTTGTCAGCACCCTTGCCGCCAAACAGCTCGTCGTCGCCGCTTTCGCCCTTCAGCACGTCGCCGTCCTCGCCGCCGCGCAGGAGATCGGCGCCCTTGCCGCCCAGAAGCTTGTCCTGACCGTCGTCTCCGAACAACGCGTCGGCACCGCTGCCGCCGCGCAGTTCGTCATTCCCGTCGTCGCCGGAGAGCACGTCGGCGCCACGGCGGCCGTAGAACGTGTCGTCGCCGTCATAGCCGCGTACGTGATCGTCGAATTGCGACATGTTGAACATGTCGTCGCCGGACAGAAGCGACTGGACCAGCGCCTGGTCGTCGTCGGTCGAGCTGCTTTGCAGCGCATCGTACATGTCCTGCGTCGGGACGTTCAGATCCGACAGCAGGTAGGCCTGATACCAGACGAAGTTTTCGTAGAACCACTCGCTCCAGGCTTCGACGGTCCCTGCGTACATCTGCGCGCCGGAGCCGTAGGCAAAGTCGGTGCCGTGCTGCACGATGGCTTCATCCGGATTGTAATAGGTGAAGCGGTCTTCCCAGGGGTCGAACACATTCTCTTCGAGCAGGTAGGATTTGAGATTTGCGATGAACCTGTTCAGGTTCAAGCCATCGATATCGAACTGATAATAGGCGTTCAGTGTTGCCAACGTCCCCTCCTGTGGCAAATTCGATGCGGAGTTTCAGCGAAACCACGGTACTGAAACACCCACGCCAGAAACAAAGTAACAGCCCTTTCGAAGCCAAGGGCAGCGTCGGATTTAATATAGCTGATTGTTCGATTTTGGAATCAAAAAAACACATTTCTGCCATAAACCGGGGAAATCGAGAATAGTATTTCTGTGGCGGGATTATTGTGCCGGGATCGTAAACAGTATCCGGCGATTTCCGCATCGGCTCACGATTTACCGCGTGTGATTCGGTTTTTTCGCCCGGGGCCGCCAACCGCGGCGGCGCCTCCGCATTACTCTCGTGGAGGGGGCAAAGCGGCCGCACGGCGCACCAACTCCGGCAGCGCCATGCCGCTGCGCGCCGGAACGGTCGGATCCGGTTCCGCCCTGTCGAAGCGGACCGTGCGTCCGCGAAAAAGAAGCGGCGCGGCAGTGCAGAGCACCACCGCGCCGATTGTGATTTGCCGTGGCCGTTGCAGCGCCCCGGCGCCCCTTTGGGCCGTCAGGGCACTGGCCGGACCGACCGTTCAGATGAAGATGAAATCCGATTCCCCGAGCGACGCGAGGAGCGTGTTCTGCAATGTGAGCACGTCGCCGTTCAGGCCGTCGATCACCACATTGGCACCATCCTGCGACATGTGGTTGTTGACCAGGTCGTCCCAGTCCACCACTTCGCTCAGCCGGCTGAGGTCGATGCTGTCGTTGGACTCCCAATCCAGGATCGTGTCGGTTTCGTCGCCGGTCTGGAACACGAAGGTGTCATCGCCCGTGTCGCCCCGCAGCATGTCGTCGCCATGCTTGCCGCGGATCGTGTCGTCACCGGCGCCCCCGCGCACGGTGTCGTCGCCGCCGCCGCCGTTGATGTCGTCGTTGCCGTCGTCGCCGCGCAGATCATCGTTGCCGGCGTTGCCGCGCAGGGTGTCGTTGTCGTTGCCGCCTTTGAGCGTGTCGCCCTGCTTGCCGCCGCGCAGCTTGTCTTCGCCGGAGCCGCCGTCGAGGACGTCGCTGCCCTTCCGGCCTGCCATGACGTCGTCGCCGCCATAGCCGAAAGCGCGGTCGTCGTATTCGGACAGTTTGATGTCGTCGTTGCCCGCCAGGATCGTTTTCAGCAGCGCTTTGTCATCGGTCCGGTTGTTGGTCCACAAAGCGTTGAAGAAATCCTCCATGTCGGCGGTGAAATCCCTCAGAACGTAGGTCCGGGTGATGGCGTAGGGCTCGTCGGGGAAGTAATCGTAGTTCCAGAACCACTCGCTGAAGCCCTGGACGGTCCCGGCGCTCGCGTACTTTTCGCCGTCATAGGCGAAGTTCTTGCCGTGGAATGCGATCGCAAAGTCGGTGTTGGTCGTCCAGATCGTGTACCGATCGGGAGAGGGCCCGTTCGTGGGATCGGTCGTATCCTCGACGATCTGCTGCGATTCGAAGTTGTTCCGGTAGAAATTCAGGTCGAATTTTTTGAAATCGACGGCATGATAAGCTCTCAGTTTTGCCAACGGAACCTCCTGTGGCAATTGCGTTTCGGTAACCAGTTTGACCTGAGGAAGTCGCCCCCCAGCGGAACCCCGGCTTGCCGGCGTTCCCGTACACCGGCTGACTGAGCCCGTATACTGGGTGATTGGGAGTTTTTAAACTCCGAATTCACAATTTCGCCACATATTCCCCGACATGTGGACAAAGGATTACGTGCCCCGAGATTGTCGACCCTGAAACGGGACAAATCGCCGCAGAAGATCGTTAACCGGTTAATCGCAAGGGGGAATCGCCGCCGGTCGGGTGGCCGGGGACGGGGTTGAGACCGAGATTCCCGTGCCCTGAGACCGGCGCCCCGGCGCGGATCGAGCGCCCCAAATACTGGCGGAAATCCGCCTGCGCCGCGGGCAACGTCCCGCTTCGGTGCGGCTTTGCGAAAGCGCCAGGTGCGCCCGAAATCAGGACGGGAAGTTGCCTGCCTCGATGCTGTTGGGGGGCACGTTGCGCAGCACGATGATGTCGCCGCCGCCTGCGTCGATCATCCCTCCGGCGCCCCCGGGCCAAGCGGTATCGGCCGCGATCCGCCCGGTCGGTGACGGACCGGCGCCCGTTCAGATCGCGCATGTCGCGCAAGGTGCCCCCCGGTGGGGAACTCCCCGACCAACCTTTCGCCACCGCGACCGCCCCGCGCGACCCCGGCGCGGCCCGGACCGGGACGCCGCGGGCTTGTCTGGCACGACCCGGCCGCGCGCGGGGGCGCTGCGGTCGGCGGATGTCCCGGGCGGGGGCGGGCCAAAACCCGGCTTTTCAGCCTTCGCCCGCCCGCCTATAACCGGGACCGAAGCCGCAAAGGAGCCCCGGATGCGCCAGGCCAAGATCAGCCGCAAGACGGCCGAGACCGAAATCATCGTCGAGATCGATCTCGACGGGACCGGGAGCTACGACAACCGGACCGGGGTCGGCTTTTTCGACCACATGCTCGACCAACTCGCCCGCCACGCGCTGATCGACATGAAAATCCGTGCTGTCGGCGATCTGCATATCGACGATCACCACACCGTCGAGGACACCGGCATCGCGCTCGGCCAGGCTCTGCGCGAAGCGCTGGGCGACAAACGCGGGATCCGGCGCTACGGCGAGTGTCACCTGCCGATGGACGAGGCCCAGGTGCGCTGCGCGCTCGATCTCTCGGGGAGAGCCTTCTTGGTGTGGAACGTCGATTTCCCGACCCCCAAGATCGGGACCTTCGACACCGAATTGGTGCGCGAGTTCTTCACCGCCTTCGCGGGCAACGGCGGCATCACCCTGCATGTCGACCGCCTGCACGGGTTCAATTCGCACCACATCGCCGAGGCGGCGTTCAAGGCAGTGGCGCGCAGCTTGCGCGACGCGGTCGAGACCGATCCGCGCAAGGCCGATGCGATCCCCTCGACAAAGGGTGCCCTCTGAGGCGCGATTGGCCTATGCTGCCGGATGTGGATCCAGGCAACGGGAGGATCGCGCCATGGCCCAGGCCGGCGGATGCCTATGCGGCAAGTTGCGTTACGAGGTCACGACAGACCCGCTTTGGGTGACGATCTGCTTTTGCAGCTTCTGCCAGCGCGCGACGGGTGCGCAGGGCATGACCGAACCGATTTTCGACCGCGCCGCGTTTCGCATCACCCGGGGTACGCCGAAGCGCTACACCCATATCTCCGGCGGCAGCGGCCGGGAGGTCTACGTCCATTTCTGCGCCGAGTGCGGCACCAAGACCCACCTGACCTTCGCCCGCTGGCCGGACCGGCTCGGGGTCTATGCCGGAACCTTCGATGACCCGGGATGGTTCGCCGTCACCCCCGAGAACAGCAAGTACATCTTCCTCGACAACGCGGTGCGCGGCACGCTGGTGCCGGCCGGCGCCAGGACCTACGGGCAGCATGCCGCCACCAGCGACGGGGCACCGCTGGACCCGGTGATACTGGACGAGGTATTGCACCTGCGCTAGGGGAGGGCAGCAACCCCCGCGAGGATCGACGCCGTGCTGACCGCGCTCATCGACTACGAATCCGGTAATCTCCACTCGGCCCAGAAGGCCTTCGAACGGATGGCGCGTGAAACCGGCGCCGGCGATGTGGTGGTCACCGACGATCCGGACGTGGTCGCGCGCGCCGACCGGATCGTGCTTCCGGGCGACGGCGCCTTCCCGGCCTGCCGCCGTGCTCTGTTCGAGCATTCCGGCCTGTTCGAGGCGCTGGACGAGGCGGTGACCGGGCAGGGGCGGCCGTTTTTCGGGATCTGCATCGGCATGCAGATGCTCGCGACCGCCGGCCGCGAATACGAAGACACGCCGGGGTTCGACTGGATCGGCGGCGAGGTGGTGCTGATCGACCCCACCAACCCGGCGCTGAAAGTGCCGCATATGGGCTGGAACGACCTGGTGATCGACCACGCCCACCCGGTGCTCGACGGGGTGGCGACCGGCGACCACGCCTATTTCGTCCACTCCTATCATTTCCAGGTCGCCGACCGTGCGGACCGGCTCGCACACGTCGATTATGCCGGCGACGTGACCGCGGTGGTGGGCCGGGACAATATCTTCGGCACGCAGTTCCACCCCGAGAAATCGCAGGACGCGGGGCTCAGGATCATCGCGAATTTCCTCGGCTGGACGCCGTAACGGCGCGGATTCCGGGGGAAAGGCCCAGCCGACGAAACCGGCGCGCGCGAGCGCGGGGCGGGATCCCGCCGCCTCTGGCGGCCGCCTGCGGCGGGCGGGGGGCGCGCGCTTCGCGCGCGCGGGGCCGGCTCGTACCGGCCGAGGGCGGAACCCGTATCGGCGCGCGACCGGCTCCGATGGGCCGGTTGCCTACGGCACCCGGACCCAGGTCTGGCTCGAACACAGCAGTCCGCCGGCCACGCAGCCCGCGAGCTCCAGGGTGTCGCCGTCGAGCTCCATCTTGCCGATATAGGTCTTGTCGTTCGACGGCCGCCAGACCGATCCCTTGTAGGTGCCGTCGCCCTGGTTTTCCATGTTGATGACCAGCACCTTGCCGATATTGGCCCCCTGGTATTCACCGCTGGCGTCGAAGGTCCGGCGGATCCAGCCGCAGACCTTTCCGCCCGAACAGGCCGCCATCTCGACATGAGCGAAGGACCCGTCATCGGGCTCGGTCTGCCACATGCCATCGACCGGATCGGCGGAGGCGGAGGCGGGGGCGAGCGCGACGGCAAACGCGCACAGGACGGCGAGTGAGATCGGTTTCATGGGTCTGGCTCCGGGGTTTTCGCCATCCTGACCCGCGCGCGGAACCATGGCAAGCCTGCCGCTGGACGGGCCGCAATCCACGTGCGAAAAGCCGCCCAGACTCAAGGGAGCCCCGACGATGATCCTCTACCCCGCCATCGATCTCAAGGACGGTCAATGCGTCCGCCTGCTGCGCGGCGAGATGGACGCGGCGACGGTGTTCAACGACGATCCCGCCGCCCAGGCCCGGGCCTTCGAAGCGGCGGGCTGCGAATGGATCCATCTCGTCGACCTCAACGGCGCCTTCGCCGGCGAACCGGTCAACGCTGCCGCGGTCGAGGCGATCCTGTCCGCGATCTCGGTTCCGGCGCAGCTCGGCGGCGGCATCCGCGATATGGCGACGATCGAGCGTTGGCTTTCGGCGGGGCTTGCGCGCGCGATCCTCGGCACCGTCGCGGTCGAAAACCCGGGGCTCGTGCGCGACGCCGCGAAGGCTTTCCCCGGCCAGATCGCCGTCGGCATCGACGCCCGCGGCGGCAAGGTGGCGACCAAGGGCTGGGCCGAGGAGACCGATGTCGAGGTGACCGATCTCGCCCGGAGCTTCGAAGACGCCGGCGTGGCGGCGATCATCTACACCGACATCCAGCGCGACGGCGCGATGCAGGGGCCCAACGTGACCGCAACCGCGGCCCTGGCGAACGCCGTCTCGATCCCGGTGATCGCCTCGGGCGGGGTCTCGTCGCTCGACGATCTGCGCGCGCTCAAGGCCTGCGGCGCACCGCTCGACGGGGCGATCTCGGGCCGGGCCCTCTATGACGGGGCGATCGACCTCGGCGAAGCGCTGGCGGTGCTGAAGGGCTGATCCGGGCATCGGTCGAGGGGCACAGCGCACGGCGTTTGGGCTGGGAAACTTGTTGATCGGGCGCCTGGTTTCGGGCCGCGCCGACATCGGGAGGACCCGCCCCGACCAGGGCGAGACCCGGCGACTGCGCGGGGTGTGCGAGCTCGCACACATGTGTAAGGTATTGTTGTTACTTATGATAGCGCTAACTTCTTTTTGCGCGGCGCGGCGCGGCGCGACGGGCGAACCCGGGGGCGCGACGGACCGGCAGCGCTCCCGCAGCGGAGGCGGCCACCGGTGCGGTCCTCTCCGGCAGGGGGGCGCGCGGACGCGGGTGCGAACCGCTGCTCGGGCCGGGCTCGGGTGCGGGGCGCCGCGGGCTCTCCCGGCACCGGGCGGGCCATCGCCGGGCCCGGTCGTCTCTGACGCCGATCCGACCGCTCGCGGGGGGCAGCGAGACCGGCGGCGTCCCGGCGCACCGGTGATATCGGGTGTGACAGCCGTAAGCGGCGATATCGGGCAGCGCAGAGCGCATCCGGCGGAAAGACCTGACATCGACCGCCCCCCTCGGGACCGGGCCGGATCCGCCCCGGGTCCGGAATGGCGATGCGAGGCGCCTGCTTTGCCGTGACACCGCGCCCGTTGGCCGACCGGCCCCGTCACGGACGGCTTTCACCGACAGGCGCTTGCGACCGTGATTTGGCCATGACCGGGGTATTCGACACCGCGCGCCAACCCCGCCCCCGGGACGGCACCATCCAGATCCGCGCGAATGCCCGCCCGCCCGGTCCGGAAATCCGGGGTTTCCCTTTTTCTTGGTTCAAATACTCCCGGGGGTGTGGGGGCGGAGCCCCCGCGTGTCCGGGCTGCGGGGGCCTGTGCCCACCTGTGGAGCGGGGCCCGCGGGGGCGCAGCCCCCGCCCGGGTCGGACGGGCATGGCCCGTTCGAAATCACACCGACCCGGCGGTCACCGGAAACGACCCCGCCGTGCAGAACCGCGCCTCGTCCGAGGCGAGGAACAGGACCATCCGGGCGACGGCATCCGGCTCGATGAGGTCGGGGAGGCATTGCATGGCCCTGCGCACCGCGACCTTCTCCGGCGTGACCCAGAGATCGCGCTGGCGTTCGGTCATCACCCAGCCCGGGACCACGGTGTTCACCCGGATCCGGTACGGCCCGAGATCGCGCGCGAGGGTGCGGGTGAGCCCCTCCACCCCGGCCTTGGCCGTCGCATAGGCCGGGAACCCGCCCCCGGCTTCGTGCCAGCAACTGGAGCCGATGTTGACGACCGCCCCGCCGCCGCCCGCGATCATGTCCGGCGCGACCGCCTGAATCGCGAAGAACACGTGGCGGAGGTTGTTCTGCATCCGCTCGTCCCAATACGCTTCGGTGACCTCGCGCCAATCGTGGCGGTCGTCGCGCGCTGCGTTATTGACGAGCACCTGGGCGGGGCCGATCGCCTCGGCGATGCCGGCGAGCGCCGCCTGCAGGGCGGGGATGTCGCGCAGATCGCATTGGGCAAAGACGGGTGCACCGCCGAGCTCGGCGCGCAGCGCCGCCGCCGCCCCGGCGTCGCGGTCGAGAAACCCGACCCGGGCATCCTGGGCGACGAAACGGCGCACGATCTCCGCGCCGATGCCCGAGGCGCCGCCGGTGACGACGACGGATTTCCCCGCGAGGCTCGGATAGGTTGCAGCTGTCTCGGCCATCGCGGCTGTCCTCCCTGTCCCGCGGTGACACTAGCGCGGCGGAAAGCCGGGGGAAAGCTGCGCGGGAGCCTCGCGGCCCGATTTCGCCCCTCCCGATTTCCCGCCCGCATTCCGGCACCCTGCGCCGGGCACTGGCAAAGCAGGTGGAAACCGGCTATCCCCCGGCGCATCGACAGCTCACCGCACGGCACAGGGCCGCGCGCCCCGGAGGCCCTATGCTCAAGACCCGCATCATCCCCTGCCTCGACGTCGCCGAAGGCCGCGTCGTCAAGGGCGTGAACTTCGTCGATCTCGTCGATGCCGGCGACCCTGTCGAGGCCGCCAAGGCCTATGACGCGGCGGGGGCCGACGAGCTCACCTTCCTCGACATCAAGGCGACGCACGAGAACCGCGGCACGATGTACGACCTCGTCACCCGCACGGCCGAGCAATGTTTCATGCCGCTCACCGTCGGCGGCGGGGTGCGAAGCCACGAAGACGTGCGCCAGCTTCTGCTCGCGGGCGCCGACAAGGTGAGCTTCAATTCCGCCGCCGTCGCCAATCCGGACGTGGTCGCCGAGGCCGCCGACCGCTTCGGCTCGCAATGCATCGTCGTAGCGATCGACGCCAAGACCGTCGCGCCCGGCAAATGGGAGATCTTCACCCATGGCGGGCGGCGGTCGACCGGGGTCGATGCGCTCGACTTCGCCCGCACCGTGGCCGCGAAAGGGGCGGGCGAGATCCTGCTCACCT
>JAGRMP010000325.1:10030-17479 GCA_020441225.1 Maritimibacter sp.
CCGCGACGGCACCCGCGCGGGCTTCAACCTCGCCTTGACGCGCGCGATTGCGGACGCGGTCGATGTGCCCGTCATCGCCTCGGGCGGGGTGGGCACGCTCGACCACCTGGTCGAAGGGGTGACCGAAGGCCATGCCTCGGCGGTGCTCGCCGCGTCGATCTTCCATTTCGGCATCCACACCATCCGCGAGGCCAAGGAGCACATGGCCGCCGCGGGCATCCCCGTGAGGCTGTGACATGACCGCACCCGCAAACGCCCTCGACCGCCTGGCCGAGACCATCGCCGCCCGCCGCGGCGCGGATCCGTCCGAAAGCTGGACGGCAAAGCTGCTCGCAAAGGGCCCGGAGAAATGCGCCGAGAAATTCGGCGAAGAGGCGGTCGAAGCGGTGATCGAGGCGGTCCGGGGCGACCGCGACCGGCTGACGGCGGAGGCGGCGGACGTGCTCTACCACCTGCTGGTCATGCTGGCCGCGCGCGATGTGTCGCTTGCGGATGTGCTGGCGGAGCTTGCGCGCCGCGAAGGCACTTCCGGCCTCGCCGAGAAAGCGGCGCGGGGCTGAGGTAAAACGGGGCCTCCGGGACAGTTTCTTCACAAGAAACTGCACCGAAATCTTCACAAGATTTCGGCAGCGGCGCCGGCAGCGCTCAACCCATCAGCCGGGCGTGCTCGATCTTCGGGCAGTGATCCTGGACGAAGGCCATTCCCTTCAATGTCGCGCGCGCCTCGACCTCTGGGTTGGTCACGCCGATCTGCAGCCAGATCGTCCTGAGATCGGGCAGGGCGGCAAGCGCCTCTTCGACCACCGGCGGCACGAATTCCGAGCGTCGGAACACGTCGAGCATGTCGACGTGGGCTTCCTTCGGGATATCGGCGAGCGCGGCCACGATGGTCTCGCCCATGAAGTCCTGCCCCGCGAGCCCGGGGTTCACCGGGATCACCCGGTAGCCCTGTTCTGCGAGATAGCGCGCGACCTTGTAGCTCGGACGGTCGGGCTTGTTGGAAAAGCCGATGAGGGCGATCACCTTGGTGGTGGTCAGGATCTTGCGGAAATGGTCGTCGGAATAGCGCATGGCTACGGTTTACGCGGCTTCGCAGCGCGGGGAAAGCGCGACATCTTGCCTCTCACCCCGGGGACCGAGGAAGCGGCCACAAAAAAAGCGCCCGGCAAAGCCCGGGCGCAGTTTCGTGGAACGAGGGACAGTGAATGGAGATAACGGACGTTCCACAGTCCGCTCTCGGTCACATAGATGGGAATGGAAAGCGCAGAGGGAAAGTGCTGTGCCGAAAACGTGAACACCCGGTGAACCTTTGCAGATTTCCGCTCTTTCACCGGGTCATGGCGTTGGCCGCGTAGAGCCCCACGGCGGCGGCATTCGACACGTTGAGCGAGCCGAAATCGCGGGCGAAGGGGATTTTCACCAACCGGTCGCAGGTCGCCTTCGTCTTGTCGCGCAAACCCGGGCCTTCGGCCCCGAGCACGAGGCCCACCGGCGCGCCCGGCAGCGCCGCGAGCGCGGCATCGATGCTCTCCTCCGCCGTGCCATCGAGCCCCAGCAGCACGTAGCCGAGACCTTTCAGGTCCTCCATCGCCTGGGACAGGTTGGTCACCCGCAGATAGGGCTGGCGTTCGAGCGCGCCCGAGGCGGTCTTGGCGAGCGCCCCGGTCTCGGGCGCCGAATGGCGCTTGGGCGCGATCACCGCCGCCGCGCCGAACACCTCGGCCGAGCGCAGGATGGCGCCGACGTTATGCGGGTCCGAGACCCGGTCGAGCAGCACGACCCGCGGCGCGGTGCCCGGCGGCGCGGCACAGACCGCGTCCAGCGGCCCCCAGTCGAGCGGCTTGACCTCGAGCGCCGCGCCCTGGTGCACCGAGCCCGGGTCGAGCGGCGCGGGGAACTTGCGCGGATCCGCCATCTCCGGCTCGAGCCCGCCGGCTGCGAGCGCGTCGCCGAGCCGGTCGGCCGCGTTCTTGGTGACGACGAGCCGCAATTTCTCGCGTGCCGGGTTCATCAGCGCATCGCGCACCGCGTGGAGCCCGAACAGCCACAGCGTCTCGCGCGCGGCCGTGGCGCGCGCGCGTTCCTTTTCCACGACCCAGGCGGGCTTTTTCATCGCGACCTCCCGTCCCCCGTGTCGACAGCCAGGGGATGTCGCCCGGGAATACCTCCGATGGGCACAGGAGTGAAGGCCTTTGCGTCTGTGCCTGCGGCATGCGCCCCGCCGGACGGCCGGGCCTTTGCATCGGGCCGGCGCAAACGGTGCGGACCGCGACCCGTGAGCCGTGGCCGGGCGTCGGTGCCGGGGTGTGCCGCATTGCATCGAGGGCTTGCGGCGCTTCGTTGAAAAGCCGCCCGCGCGGCCCGTCGCCGGGATCACTTCCACCCCGCCGGGCCGGCGGAAAAACCGAAGTCGCAAGGGGAGAAAACCGGCGCCGGCAGCGCATGGATTTGCGGTTGACGTGGCTCCGCGCGGCAAGTAATCAGCGTCTCGTTGGGCGACGGGCTGCAAGGTGCGGCAGCGGACTGTAACTCCGCCGGGGAGACCCACGCCTGGTTCGATTCCAGGGTCGCCCACCATTCTCGATGGGCTCCAACATTCTCACAAAGCGCCAAAGGCGGTATCGCGTCGGCTCGCGGGGCGGGCCTGCGCCCGGTGAGACGCCCGGTGAGACTTGTGCGTTGTCTCGAGATGCGGCCCGCGGTTCACGACAAGGTTCCGCGCAGTCCCGCCACTCCGCGAATTGCCGGTCAGGGGGGCGCTGGACGCCGCCCGTTGGCATGCTTCCTTGCCGAAAACAGCGATTGGCTCTGCACCTGTCGCCCGTCGGGCGGGGCGGCGTCCGGGCGGCACCGCCGCAGGAAGGTCGGCGGCGACGGCCGTATCGGGATAGCACCGGTCGATCCGCGCCCGCGCTCTCGGGATCTCGGCCGCCGGGCGTCTCGACGACGACGATGGCCAGGGCTTTTCGAGGCCATCGAACCGCGGCATCCCTGTCTCTTTTTTCGATGACGCTGCCGCACGGCGCCATCCCGATGGGATCGCGTTATCGGGTGCGCCCCCTAGAGCCGGACATCGACATGGGGCGGTGGGGCGAGCGGGCCGGGGGTGATCCGAGATGTCCCCGGGACCGGGCCTGGGCGCGGTGCGGGGTCCTGCCGGCTGGCGTCCGCGTCCCGGCCGCGATCGGTCGCGCCGCCATCGCCGGTTTCGGCCGCCCGTTCCGCCCGGCCTTCGCGGGCGAAGAACAGCCGGTACAGCACCGGGGCGGCGACCAGGGTCAGGACCGAGGCGAAGGTGAGCCCGCCCATGATCGTGACCGCCATGGAGACGAAAAACGCGTCATTGAGCAGCGGCGTCATGCCGAGAATGGTGGTCGCAGCGGCGAGCGTCACCGGGCGCAGGCGCGAGATCGAGGCATGTACGATCGCCTCTTCGAGGCGCTTGCCGTCGCCGCGCTCGAAATCGATCTCCTCGACCAGCACGATCCCGTTCTTGATCAGCATCCCCGAGAGCGACAAGAGGCCGAGGAGCGCGGTGAAGGTGAACGGCTGGTCGGTCAGCAAGAGCCCGATCACCGCGCCGTTGACCGACATCGGCACCAGGAGCCAGATGATCGTCGGCTGGCGCAGCTGCATGAACAGGAGCACCGAGATCAGCACCATGGTGAGGGCCGAGACGGGCAGGGCGGAGGCAAGCGCGGTGTTGGCGTCCTGCTGGCTTTCGTACTCGCCGCCCCATTCCATCGAGTAGCCGAAGGGCAGCGGCATGGTCTCGATCGCGTCCCAGATCTCGGCCTGGACCTCGGCCGCGGTACGCCCGGAGGGGATGTCGACCTCGACCCCGATCGTGGGCACCCGGTCGCGGCGGACGATGATCGTGTCCTGTGCCTCGAAGCTCAGCCCCTTGATCATCTGTTCGAGCGAGATCACCGAGCCCGTAGCCGGTGACAGGATCGGCATGTCGACGAGCGAGGTGCCCGCATCGCGGGGCTGGCGCACGATGATCGGGATCAGGCGTTCGTTTTCGCGGTAGGTGCCCGCCCGCGCGCCGTCGGTCGCGAGCAGGAGCGTGTTGGTCACGTCTTCCCGGGTCACGCCTGCGATCTGGGCGCGGTCGTCGGCAAAGACCGGCCGCAGCACCAGTTCGCGCTCGCGCCAGTCGAGCCGCGGGTTGCGGATGTTGTCCGAGGCCGCCTGCATCCGCGCAATGGCCTCGGCCCCGAGTGCACGCAGCACATCCGGGTCGGGGCCGGAAAAGCGCGCCTGGATCGGGGCCGATCCGCCGGGACCGAAGACCAGGCGGGCGACCCGCATCTCGCCGCCGGGCAGGGCCTCGGCGCCGAAGGTTTCGAGCGCTTCGCGCAAGGGCGGGATCTCGTCGATGGTCCGGGTCCGCACCAGCAGGTGGGCATAGGTCGGGCTCGCGTCCTCGGCGACGTAGGTCAGCATGAACCGCGCCGCGGGCCCGCCGACGAAGGCGGTGACGGAGACGACGTCGTCGCGTTGCAGAAGCCAGTCCTCGATCACCGCGAGATCGTCCGATGTGGCCTGCATCCCGCTGCCCTGGGGGAGCTGGTAATGGACGTAGAACAGGGGCGTGTTGGAATAGGGGAAGAACTGTTGGCGCACCTGGGTGAAGCCCATGACGCAGGCGGCGGTGATGGCGATCAGCGCCAGCACCACCAGCCAGCGCAGTTTCAGCATCACCCGCAGGAACCGACCGTAGAGCCGGAAGAACGCGCCGTCATAGGGATCGCCCGCGATCGCGTGGTCGCGCTTGAACACGTAGTGCCCGAGCAGCGGCGTGACGGTGAGGGCGAGGAACCACGACAGCATCAGCGAGATCGCGATGACGGCAAACAGCGAGAACATGAACTCGCCCGTCGCGTCGTCCGAGAGCCCGGTGCCGGCGAAGGCGGCGATGCCGATCACGGTGGCGCCGAGCAGCGGCACCTGGGTCTTTTTCGTCGACAGCTCGGCGGCGTCGCGCGAGCTCATACCGCGGTGCATCCCCACCTGCATGCCCTCGGCCACCACGATGGCGTTGTCGACCAGCATCCCCATCGCGATGATCAGCGCGCCGAGCGAGATCCGCTCCATGTCGATGGCGAAGAGCTGCATGAACAGGAAGGTGCCGACCACGGTGAGCAGCAGCGTCGTGCCGACCACGATGGCCGCGCGCCAGCCCATGGTCGCGGCGAGCACCAGCACGACGATGACGACCGACATCGCCAGGCTCACGAGGAAGTCGGTGCTGGCGCGGTCCACCACCCGGTGCTGCTGGTAGATCGGGTGCAGCTCGACCCCCGCGGGCACATCGGCCATCAGCGCGAAAAGCTTGGCATCGACCCGGGCACCGACCTCGACGATGTTCTCGGTCGAGATCCCGGCGATGCCGAGGGTGAAGGCCTCGGCGCCGTTGTGCCGGATGATCCGCTCCGGCGTGTCGATCCGACCTCGCGTCACCGTGGCGAAGTCGAAGACGTTGACCAGCGTGCCGCCCGCGGAGATCGACAGGTTGGCGATGTCGGTCACCGAATCCGTGCCGGTGGGGCCGAGGATGCGGGTGCTGGCCCGGCCGTCCTCGATGCTGCCGCCGTCGGAGAGCGTGTTGGATGCGCTGATCGCGCCGAGCAGCACCGTCGGGCTGATGCCGGCATTGGACGAGACCGCCGGGGTCGGTTCGACGAAGATCGCCTCTTCCGGCAGGCCCGCGACATCGACATTGGCGACGCCGGAGACGGCCAGGAGTTCGCGCCTCAGGAACCGGGCGAGCCCGTGCAGCTCGGTATCGCTGAGCCCGGGCGCGGTGACCGCGTAATAGAGCCCGAAGACATCGCCGAACGCGTCGTTGACGAAGGGCTGCCGCGCCCCGTCCGGCAGGTTCAGCGCAGCATCGCCCACGCGGTTGCGCAGATCGTGCCAGATCCCGTCGAGCGCCTTGCCGCGATAGGTCGACTTGATGACCACGTTGATCAGCGACTGGCCGGGGGTGTTGATCGTCTCCAGGTAGTCGATCTGTTCCATCTGCTGGATCGCGGTCTCCAGCGGTTCGGAGACCTCGCGCGAGACCTGTTCGGCGCTGGCGCCGGGGTAGCCGGTCACCACCACGGCCTGTTTGATGGTGAAGGCGGGATCTTCGAGCCGGCCGACCGACAGAAAGCCCCAGATACCGCCGAACAGCGCCGCCAGGATGATGATCCAGGTGAAGATCTGCGTGTTGATCGAATAGCGCGCGAGGTTCATGGGCCCGCCTACTGTGTGAAACCGGCGAAACGGCGCACGCTCTGGCCGTCCTGGAGCCGGGCGACGCCGAGCGCGACGATTTCGACCCCGGCCTCGAGCCCGGAGGTGACGACCACCCGTCCGTCGTCGTCGGGCTGGATGTCGACCGGAACCAGGCGCAGCGTGCCGGTCTCGTCCTCGGGGCCGCCGTCGAACACCATCACGCTGGGACCGCCACCCGGGCCGAGGCGCACCGCGGTGGGCGGGATGATGAAGCCGCGGCCCTCGCTGTTGAGCGTGGCGACGATGGTCACCGAGGAGCCGGGCAGGATCGTCCGGCCCGGGGGCGGGGTCATGCCCATGGTCCAGATGAAACTCTGGCCGACCTCGGAGGTTTCGGCCTCGAACTCGCGCGGCTCGACAGGAAAGGTCTCGTTGCTGCCGGGGAATTTGGCTTCGAGCTTGACCCGGGTGAGGTCGAAGATGTTGGACGCCTGGTAGAGCACCTCCGGCACCGCCACCTTGATGCGCAGTTCCGACATGTCATGCAGCCGGGCGATCCGGGTGCCGGCGCTGACGGTGGTGAAGTTCGGGATGTAGCGGGTCGAGACCAGCGCGTCGAACGGCGCGCGCAGCGTGGCGTGGCCGAGGGCGTATTCGGCGTTCTTCACCGCGACCCGGGCAAGCGCCAGCTCGGTCTCGGCATCGTCGATGGCCACCTGGCTGACGGTTGTGCCGGCCAGGAGGCGCAGCCGTTCCATGGTACGCTCGGCCTGGTTCAGCCTGAGCCGCGCGCTTTGCAGGTCGAGCTCGAAGATCTCGAGATCGAGCTCGGCGATCACGTCGCCCTCGGCCAGGTTCATGCCCTCGATGATCGGCAGAGACGCCACCTGGCCCGGCACCTGGAAGGCGATGTCCACCGTCTCGCGCGCGGCGACCCGGCCGAAGAAATTGCGCCTGAGGGTGATGTCGCCCTGACCCACCGGGACCAGTTTGACCAGCCGCGGTTCGTCATCTCCCAGAGCCGGAGCAGCCAGTGACAGGCTGGCGGCCAGTCCGAGGGCGATCAGGACGGGTTTGAACATCTGGGTCTCCAGGCGGCGGATCGGGGCTGCGCGGTGTGCGCGGCATTGGGGGCTTCGGCAGGCGCGAGAGCGACCCGGCCCACGCTGCGGCGCCGAATCGTGAAATCGCATTGTTTCCGTATCCGGGATGGTACATGGA
>JAGRMP010000326.1 GCA_020441225.1 Maritimibacter sp.
ACTTCGCGATGCAGGCGATCGACCATATCATCAACACCGCCGCCAAGACCCGCTACATGTCGGGCGGCCAGATGTCGGTGCCGGTGGTCTTCCGTGGCGCCAATGGCGCGGCCGCGCGGGTCGGCGCCCAGCACAGCCAGGACTACGCGGCCTGGTACGCGCAGATCCCCGGTCTGCATGTGGCCATGCCCTATTCGGCGGCCGATGCGAAGGGCCTGCTCAAGACCGCGATCCGCGGCGAAACGCCGGTGGTGTTCCTGGAGAACGAACTGCTCTACGGCCACAGTTTCGAAGTGCCCGAACTTGAGGATTACACCATCCCCTTTGGCAAGGCGCGGATCTGGCGCGAAGGCTCGGACGTGACACTGGTGAGCTTCGGGATCGGCATGGAATACGCGCTGAAGGCGGCGGACAAGCTCGCCGAAGAGGGGATCGCGGCCGAGGTGATCGATCTGCGCACGCTCAGGCCGATGGATACCGAGACGGTGATCGAGAGCGTCAAGAAGACCAACCGCTGCGTGACGGTCGAGGAAGGCTGGCCGGTCGCCTCGATCGGCAACCATATCTCGGCAGTTCTGATGCAACAGGCCTTCGACTGGCTCGACGCCCCGGTGATCAACCTTACCGGCAAGGACGTACCCATGCCCTATGCCGCCAATCTCGAAAAACACGCTTTGGTGACCGTGGATGAGGTCATCGCCGCCGTGAAACAAGTGACCTATTCCTGAGGGGGACGACATGGCCATTCAAATCCTGATGCCCGCGCTCAGCCCGACCATGGAAGAGGGCACGCTCGCCAAGTGGTTGGTGAAGGAGGGCGACACGGTCGCCTCCGGCGACGTGCTCGCCGAAATCGAGACCGACAAGGCGACGATGGAATTCGAAGCCGTCGACGAGGGCACCATCGGCAAGATCCTGGTCGGCGACGGCACCGAGGGGGTCAAGGTCAACGACCCGATCGCGGTGCTGCTCGAAGAGGGCGAAAGCGCCGACGATATCGAAGACGCCGCCGCGCCGGCCTCGGGCGGGGCCAACGCCGGGGCGGAAATGCCGCCTGCAGACAAGGCCCCGGCCGCGGACAAGCCCGCCGAAGAGGCCAAGGCCCCGCCGGCGCCCGAAGGGGCGGACGGGAGCCGCATCTTCGCCTCGCCGCTTGCTCGCCGGATCGCGGCGGACCGGGGGCTGGACCTTGCGCAGATCAAGGGCTCGGGCCCGCGCGGGCGGATCGTGAAAGCGGATGTCGAGGCGGCGAAGCCAGGGGCCAAGGCCCCGGCGGCGGAAGCTGCCAAACCGGCCGCCGCCCCTGCCGCGAGCGCGCCTGCCGCCGGGCCGGATGCGGCCCAGGTCATGCGGATGTACGAGGATCGGTCCTTCGAGGAAGTGTCGCTCGACAACATGCGCAAGACCGTCGCCAAGCGTCTCACCGAGGCCAAGCAGACGGTGCCGCATTTCTACCTGCGCCGCGATATTCAACTCGATGCGCTCCTCGCCTTCCGCTCGCAGCTCAACAAGCAGCTCGCCGACCGGGGCGTGAAGATTTCGGTCAACGACTTCGTCATCAAGGCCTGCGCGCTGGCGCTGCAGCAGGTGCCCGATGCCAACGCGGTCTGGGCCGGGGACAGGATCCTCAAGTTCGACGCGTCCGACATCGCCGTGGCCGTCGCCATCGACGGTGGGCTGATCACGCCGGTCATCAAGGATGCCGACACCAAGACGATGTCGGCAATCTCCGCCTCGATGGTCGACCTCGCGGGCCGCGCGCGGGACCGCAAGCTCGCCCCGCATGAATATGTCGGCGGCAGCTTCACGGTGTCGAACCTCGGGATGTACGGGGTCGACAATTTCGACGCCATCATCAACCCGCCGCACGGCGCGATCCTCGCGGTCGGCGCGGGGGTGAAGAAACCGGTGGTCAAGGACGACGGCGAGCTGGGCGTGGCGACGGTGATGAGCGTGACGCTCAGCGTCGATCACCGGGTGATCGACGGCGCGCTCGGGGCACAGGTCCTGACCGCGATCAAGGCCAACCTCGAATCTCCGATGATGATGCTGGCCTGACACCGCGGTTTGTCCCGGGGTCAACGAGACAGGGCGCGTCGGGCAACCGGCGCGCCGTTTTCTTGAGCAAGCCCCGCAGCGAAACCGGAACCTGCCCGCCCGGATCTGGCAGAATTGACCTCGATCATGGTTCGGGGCGCGATTCCCGTATTGGCTGGAGGCGTCGCCGCCCCGTGGCCCAAGTGCACCCCTGCACCCCACACACACAGGGCCTTGAACGGAGACAGGGGACAGACGGCCATTTACGGTCGCGACACTATGCCGCCCGGCGCCGATTTTGGGGCGCAGCGGTGCGCGTCGTCCGTGAGAGCGGACGCGCTGCGGACCCGGAAAAGCTCCCCGGGTCCGTTGAGTTTTGCTCGGGGCTCCAAGCGGTTAGTCGGCGACCACCTTGGAAAGCGTGAAGACGCCGCGCATCTGGTCGACCGAAAAGCCGCGCGCGGCGTCGTCGGGGTAGAGCTCGGCGAGTTTGGCGACGACCTCGGGTTTCACGTCCTCGCCGCCATGGCAGTTCAGGCAGGGCTGTCCCGTCGGGATCGCCTTGACGAAACGAAAGACCTGTCGCCCGCCTTCTTCGACGATCTCGGCCCTGGCGAGCCCCTTGGCGGGTTCGCCCGCCGCCTCGCGGGCCACGAAATCGGCGATGGCCGCGGCAGTGTAGGCGTCCGGCGCGTTCTCGGGGTTGCGCAACCTGTGCGAGGAGCGGGCCACCGACCAGCCGGAGGCCGCCGCGGCCGAAGCGGCGATCTCGGGCGCCTTCTCGTTGCAGATGTCGATCGCGTTGACCGGCCCGCCCTCCTTCATCGCCGTCATGAGCGCGCCCTGCAGTTCCTGCGAGAAGGACGCGACGATCTCGGCCGCTTCGGTCTTGAGCGCTTCGATATCTTCATCGGCCGCGCGCGCGGGGGCGGCAAGGGCCAGGCTGCAGAGAACGGCCGTCAACAGGATGGGTTTCATTGGGGTCTCCCGGTTGGACTGAATACACGTGGATATTCATGCCAAAGATTCGTGCGGCCCCGGGGGAGACATATCGGCGCAGGGGGCGTTTCGGGCGCTGGCGGCCGGTCCCCGCGCTGCGGGAATTGGCCGGGGCCCAGACATGTTTCGGGCGGGCATTGTCCTTCGACAAGCCCGCCCGGAAAACAAAATCCGCCGCGTTCAGATGACCGCGATGGCTACAAGGAAAATCGCTGAAAACCCGGCAACGGTTGCAAACCACATACGAAGCATTGGGGGATCTCCTGTCTCATTCGCAGCGCGACGTTGGCCGATGTCAGGGGAAAACAAAATGACCCGCGTCAAAACCGGGGCCGATCGGCGTATACCCGCCGACAATCGTTGACGTGTTCCGCAATTGTGCTCCGAGCGGGAACGGACTGGCTCCATCCGCGGACCCGATTGCCCGCGCGCGGGATCCCCGGCGACTCGCCGGGGGCGCGCCCCGTCACGAAGGCGCAGCGGCATCCGTTCGACGGGCGCCGCGCCGGACCGCCCGGCCCGGCCCGGCGGGCGGCGTCAGCGCTTGCCGTTCAGGGTCTGGTTCATCTCCGACGACGGGTGCTCGCAGCCCGCGCTGCCCACGACCTTGGCCGGCACGCCTGCCACCGTGGTCGCCGGCGGCACGTCTTCGAGCACCACCGAACCCGCGGCGATGCGCGAGCAGCAGCCGACCTGTATGTTTCCAAGCACCTTGGCCCCTGCCCCGATCAGCACTTCGTTGCCGATCTTGGGGTGGCGGTCACCGTCTTGTTTGCCGGTGCCGCCGAGGGTGACGGAATGCAGCATCGAGACGTTGTCGCCGACCACGGCGGTTTCGCCGATGACGATCGAATGCGCGTGGTCGATCATGATGCCCTTGCCGATCCGGGCGCCGGGGTGGATGTCGATCCCGTAGACCTCGGAGCACCGCATCTGGAAAAAGAAGGCCAGATCCTTGCGGCCCTGCTCCCAAAGCCAATGCGCGACCCGGTAGGCCTGCATCGCCTGGAACCCCTTGAAATAGAGGATCGGCTGCAGAAGCTGGTGGGTGGCGGGATCGCGGTCGAGCACCGCCATGAGATCGGCGCGCGCCGCATCGACAAGCTCGGGCGCCTTGGCATAGGCCTCGTCTGCGACCTCGCGCAGGACCAGCATCGACATCTCGTTGGAGCTGAGCTTCGCCGACACCCGGTAGGACAGCGCCTTTTCGAGCGATTTGTGGTGCAGCACACAGGAATGGATGAGCCCGCCCATCAACGGTTCGCGCGCCACCGCCTCTTCGGCTTCGGCGCTGATCCGGTCCCAGACCGGGTCGATGGTGATCGGCTTCATGCGGGTCTCAAGCATCGCCGGGGCTCCTTTCATTGAACCTAACCCTTACGACAGATAGGGTCGGATTTCCAAACGCAAACCCGTGAGGGAGAGATGGAGCCAATAAAGCTTGCCGGTTTCCGCGCCCGCCTGGAAGCGGAACGCGCGGCGCTCGACGCCGAGGACAGCCTTGGCGCAGAGGGGCAGAAGACGGTGGAACTCGACCAGAGCGCGGTCGGACGGTTGAGCCGGATGGATGCGCTGCAGGGGCAAGCCATGGCCAAGGCGACAGGGGCACGCCGCGCGGCCCGCCGGCAGCGGATCGCGGCGGCTCTCGCGCGGATGGAGGTGGGAGAGTTCGGGTTTTGCACCGAATGCGGTGAGGAGATCGCACCCGCACGGCTCGATCTCGACCCGACGGTGCCGAGCTGCACCGGCTGCGCGGCCGGGTGATCTGGCCGCCCGAGCGCCCCCTTTTTCTTGGTCCGAATACTCGAAATCGCGCCGTGTCCGGTTACGCGGCACCCTCTCCGGCCCGCGCCACCAGCGCCTCGAAGACCCGCGCCATGCAGGCGGCATAGGCAGGATCGTCGAGATAGGGTTCGCGCGCGACCGCATGGCCCAGCGCCGCCGACATCAGGCTGCCGGTGCCGAACAGCGGGTGCGCCCGGCCGGTCGCAAGGCGATGCGCGTCTGCCGCCTCCGCCTCGGTGAAGATGCGGATGAGCAAGGCGTCGCGCGCCTCCTGGGGAACCGCGAGCAGCGCCCGCGCCGCGGCGCGCACGTCGCCATGGAGCACCCGGCGCATCGCCGGATCAGGCCACGTCGAGGCTGCGGAACGGCCCCGGGCCGAAGGCTGCCGAGCTTTGCGCGACCGCAAGGGTGAAGGGCGCGACCGCCCCGTCGGCGGTCTGCATCGCCGCGGTATAGCTCCAGGCCGGGCTGGTCACGGTGTCCTCGCGCAGAAGGGTGGTGCCGTCGAGCACCCGCACGATATAGCTCTCGTTGTCCTCGCCGAGCGGCACTTCGACCGATTGCCAGCTGTCGCCATCGGAGCGGGTCCGGCGGATCCAGCTGAAATCGAGATCGCCGCCGGACCAGCTTGCTTCGAGATGCACGGGCGCAAGCGGGCGCAGGCCGATGCCTTCGAAAGCGTGGACCTGGTGGACATAGGTCGCATCGTCGAGCGGCCGCGAGGCCGGGCCGATCCGGTAGTGGCGTTCGAGCCCGCGTGCCGACTTGGGCAAGCCGAGCTGCGGCACCGCGCCGTCGAGCATGACGAAGGTCGAACCCACGGGCCAGCTCGCCGGCTGGAGCGCGTCGCTCCCCGCCTGCCCGCGCAGCCGTCCGGTGATCTCCCAGGTATCCTCGCCGACCAGCACCGCGTCGGTGAACTGGATGATCTCCCAATTGTCTACCGTCCCGTCGCCGATGGCGGCGAGGTTGGCGCCGTTCAGCACCCGGTCGAGCGAAGCCGAGGCGAGGACGCCCGAGAGCATTCGCACCCGGAGTGCCGGGCCGCGGTCGACGAGCCCCGCCCGCGCTGCGCCCAGCGCCGTCTCGGTGACGCCCACGCGCGCTGCCGCCTGCACCAAGGCGTTGAGCGAATAGCCGTTGTCCTCGGGCGCGCGGTAGACCGCGACGCTGCCCGGCCAGGGGTCGGCGGTGACCGCCAGATGCGGCGCATGGGGCTTTTCCTCGCCGGTCAGGAGCGGCAGGTCCATGAAGGTCGCGAGCACCGGCACCGGCGGGGTGTAATCGACCACCTCATCGTCGGTCTCAGGCATTTCCGGCGCTTCGAAAAGCCCCGGCTCCACCCGCAGGGCACGGATGATGGCGACTTCGGCCCGCTCCATGTGGTCGATCCGGAATGTGGCCGGACCGCCGGGCAGATCGAGCGCGACCACTTCGCCCGCGCGCACCGCAGTGGCGGAGGGCGGCAGGGCGAAGCGGGCGCCGTCGCGGGCGACCCGTGCTTCGGACAGCCAGCGTTCGACGATGGCGCGGCCTTCGTTCTTGGTCAGCACCAGCGGCACTTCGCTGGTCGAGACGCTGCGGGTGGCCTCATCGGGGTGGACGGCCTCGGTGGAGCGGGTCTCGTATTCTCCGCTGGCCTCGACAAAGGTCAGCCGCACCCGGCCCGAGATTTCGGCCTCCGGGGCACGGATCAGTTCGAGGTCGCCGTCGAGATCGGCGGAAACCGCGAAACTGGCCGTGTCGAGCACCCGGTCGGTGCGGCCCGTCCGGGTGAAGAAGGCCAGTTCGCCGTCGCGCTCGGCCGCGTCGAAACCGTAGGCCAGCATGAGCGGCTGGAGCGCGCTGCGGGCGCTGGTCACGTCGCTGACCCCGTAGCCGCGCAGGAGGCCGTAGAGCGCGCTGGTGTCGACGGTCGCGACACCAGCTTCGGTGCAGATCTCTTCGACCACCGCCGCCAGCGCCAGGTTGGTCGCGCGCCCGTTCAGCCAATGCCCGGCGTTGTAATTGCCGCCGTCGGACCAGAGTTTGGTCTTGGCCGGGAACCACGGGAAGGGCCGCGCATCCCAGGCCCAGACATAGGCCCGCGACATATCGAGCATCTCCGTGCCGCCTGAGGTCGGGTTGTTTGCGGGGGTCGACCAGAAGCGGTTGATCGCCCTGAGATACTGCATCTGGATGAAATCGTCGCGTTTGCCGGATGAGTAGTAGGGCTTGGACGATTCCGAGCTTTTCGGGTCAAGGAACTTGTTGGGCTGATTGGTGCCCCGGTCGATCGCGGCGCAGCCGAACTCGGTGAAACGGATCGGTTTCGACCCCGGCACCCAAGCCGTCGGCGACGCCGCGCGCAGCCCGCCCGGACGATCGTGGTGCGGGTTCTGCCACCAGTTCGGCAGGTCCTTGTAGCGAAACACCCAAGGCTCGCCATAGGCGCCGTCGGTGATCGGTGTGCGGGTCTGGGCATCGCGGTCCGCCTTGGAGGCGTAGTACCAATCGTAGCCCTCGCCGCCGAGCACATTGGCCGCGAGGTAATCGAGGTTGTAGATCGAGCCGTAGCCCGCATCGAGATGGTCGTCGCCGTCACGCCAGTCGGACAGCGGCATGTAATTGTCGATGCC
>JAGRMP010000028.1 GCA_020441225.1 Maritimibacter sp.
GGCGGTGATGAAGATCACCGGCAGCTCCGCCGAACCGAGGATCTTGTTCACCGCGTCGATCCCCGAGGAGCCGTCGGCGAGCTGGATGTCGGACAGGACAAGATCGGGACGCTCTTCGGAGAACAGGCGCAGCGCGGCTTTCTCGGTGGGCGCAACCCCGGTGACCTTGTGGCCCATCTCGGCGACGATGCCTTCGAGATCGAGCGCGATGATTGCCTCGTCCTCGATGATCATCACCTTGCCGGACAGGCTGTCTTCCATGTCGCGCATGGCAATGGAGAGGAGATGCTCGACCTCCTGGGCCTCGAGACCGGTGATGCTGGCAATCTCGTCGACGGTGAATTCTTCGATGGTGCGCAGGAGCAGGATCTCGCGGGTGTTCGGCGTAAGTTTGGAGAGATGTTCCTGGGCGCGGGCGGTGATGCCGGATTCGGCCGAGCCCGAGGGGGCGCCCGTCGACAGCCAGATGGCGTGGAATGTCTTGAACAGGGCCACCTTGTGCGTGTGCCCTTCCTCGAACACCGAGCGGTCCTGCAACAGCGCCTCGAGCGTGGCCGCAGCGTAGCGGTCGCCGGTTTCCTGGCTGCCGGAAAGCGCGCGCGCATAGCGTCGGAGATAGGGCAGAAGTTCCGCAACGGTCACGGACAACAATTGTCCGGTATCGGAGTTGGACATTTTTTGCTCCTTCAGCAAACTTTTCGGGAACCCAACGCGTGGTTGGGCGTTTGGTTCCATGAACCAGTAAATTTTTTGAGCCTTTCAGAGGCCGAGATCGGGACCATGACGCAAAAACATGAAACCTCTCCACTCGAGGAGCAGATCACGGAAAATCTGCGGCGGGCCTACCGCCAGCGCGCAGAGGAGGAGGTGCCGGACCGGTTCCGCGACCTCCTGAAGATGCTGAAGGAACAGGACCAGCAGAAAGAGCCGGCCGGGAGCCGATCGGGGGACCAGCGCGATGGGAACGGATGACACCCAGCCGGAAAGCGCCCCGCCCGATCCGCGCGACGAGCTGGTCGACCATATCAGCGCGATGCGCGCCTTTGCCTTTTCGCTCGCCCGCAACGACGCCCAGGCGGACGATCTGGTACAGGAAGCCCTGGAAAAGGCATGGAAGAACATCGCCTCGTTCAAGCCCGGCACCAATATGCAGGCCTGGCTGTTCACCATCCTGCGCAACACGTTCTATTCGCACCACCGAAAACACAGGCGCGAGGTGAGCGACCCGGACGGGATCGCGGCCGAACGGCTCGCCGAGAAGCCCGCCCATGACGGGCGGCTGCAGATGAACGAGTTTCTTGCGGCTTTCGCGACGCTGCCGGCGGAACAGCGCGAGGCGCTCGCTCTGGTCGGCGCTTCGGGCTATTCCTACGAGGAGGCGGCCGAGATGTGCGGCGTGAAAATCGGCACGATCAAGAGCCGCGCCAACCGTGGCCGGACGCGGTTGATGGAGATGCTGCATTCCGACGGAAACGGCTACAGCGACATGACCGACCGGGCGACGACGGCGGTGGTCAACGCCGGCCTGCAAGGAAGGCTCACCGCTTGAAATTCGCTCCGCTGCGTCTGTTCGAGGGGCTGGCGACGCGTGTGGCCGGGGTGCTTGCGCTGGCGCTGCTGCCGATCGGCGTGATCGCCGTGTTCCAGGCCTTCGAGATCAGCCGCGAGGACGCCCGCAGCGCCGAGGTTGCGCTGATGAACGCGACGGCCGAGGCGGCGACCGGCGAAGCGCTGGCCGTCGCCTCGGCCGCCGGCACTTCGGGCACGCTGGCGGCGCATATGTCCGGTCTCGGCGGCGATCACCCGGGGTGTTCGCAGATCTTTGCCAACGTGATCGCGCTGAAACGGCAGTATTCCTTTGCCGGGTTCATCGACGAGACCGGCGTGGTGCGGTGCGGCTCGGCCAATGTCGGGCTGGATCTGAGCACCGGGGTCGTGCATCCGCGCATGGTGGTGGAACAGGAGCAGATCGTCACCGCCAATCTCAGCGGGCCGATCAGCCACACTTCGGTCATCGTCGTCGCCACCCCGGTGTTCGAAGGCGACCGGTATATCGGGTATGTCTCGGTCTCGGTGCCGCACCGGCGGATCCCCGAGCTCATCCATCATGCCGGCGAGGATGCCGTCGAAACCGATCTCGTGACGTTCAATTCCATGGGGCAGCCGCTGTCTTCGTCGGTCGGGTTCGAGGAGATCGACAGTATCCTGCCCGAAGGGACCGCGCTGGAGCTGCTCGCGACCCAGTACCAGACGACCTTCGAAGCGCAGTCCAAGACCGGAGAGGCGCGGATCTTTTCCGTCGTGTCGATCATTCCCGGCGTGCTCTACGCGCTCGGGAGCCACCCCTACCACACCGTCGCCTGGCCGGTGCTGTCGGCGGTGCTGTTTCCGCTCTTGATGCTCATAGCCGGCCTCTTCGTCGCGTTTCAGGCCGTGAACCGGATGGTCATCCGCAATGTCCGCGGGTTGATCCGGAACATGGGCGAGTTTTCCCGGACCCGGCGTATCGAGATCCTACCCGGAACCCGGCTTCTCAGTCGCGAGGTCCGCAACGTCGAGGCCGCCTGGATCGACCTCGCGTCGCATCTTCTGCGCGAGGAGGCCGAGCTCGAGAACACGGTGCACGAGAAGAACGTGCTGCTCAAGGAAGTGCACCACCGGGTGAAGAACAATCTCCAGCTCATCGCTTCGATCGTCAGCCTGAAGATCCGCCGCGCCACCTCGCCGGAAGCGCGCCGGTCGCTGAAGGAGGTTCAGATGCGGGTGCGCTCGATTGCTTCGGTGCACCAGTCGCTTTATGCCAACCCGTCCACCGCGCAGGTCAATGCCGACGAGATCCTGACCAACGTGATCGACGGGATCATCGAGGGCGGCGGCGTGTCGGACCGCAACGTGGACATCGCCCGGCATTACGACCGTGTGCTGCTCTACCCCGACCAGGCGGTGCCGTTTCTGCTGCTGGCCTCGGAAGCCGTGACGAACGCGCTGAAATACATGGGTACACGGTCCGACGGTACAGCCTGGATGCGGATCACGCTCGCGGCCGTGGCAGACGACCGGGCCGAGCTCGAAGTGGTCAACACCTGCGGCGCCCCGCTGTTTCCGCCGGATCAGGTGCGCGGCTCGGGGCTGGGGCGGTCACTGATGACCGGCTTCGCGGCGCAGCTCGGCGGCCGGGTGACGATCGAGGACTCGGACACGCTCTATCGGTTTCACCTCACCTTTGCGCCGGCCTCGTTCGATCCCGAGGAGCGCGATCTGCCGGTCTCCGACGACGAGGGCGAGGGCGACGAGGCGCCGGACGCGACCGGCTGAACCTCGGCCCCGTCGGGGTCGTCGCGGAAGATTTCGAGGCCCCAGAGCAGGAGCGGGATTGCGACGATCCCCCCGACGGGCCCCCAGAGCCAGAGCCAGAAGGCCAGCGACACGAAGACGAGCAGCGGGCTGAGGCGCATCTGGCGGCCAAGCAACGTCGGGGTGACGAACTGCCCCTCGATCGCGTTGAGGCCGATGAAGAGGGCCGCGGGCAGAAAGCTCTCGGGTCCGTCGAAACTCACGGTTCCGGCGACGAGCAGGGCCGCAGCGACTGCCGCCGGGCCGAGGTAAAGCACGAAGTTGGCGAGCGTGGCGATCACGCCCCAGAGCGGTGCGGCGGGAAGGCCGATCAGCGAGAGCCCAACGGCGACGGCGGCACCGAACCCGGCATTGATGAGGGTGACCGTGCCGAAATAGAGCGCAACGCGGGTTTCGGCCGCATCGAAGGCCCCGGTCGAGCAGATACGGAGCCGGTCGCTCAGCGCGGCGTACATGTCCTCCTTGCCGACCAGGAAGAAGAACAGCCCGCCGGCGAACAGCACCATCTGGCCGAGCGCGAGCGGCGCCAGCCAGGCGGCGTCGCTGAGGCTGGGCATGGCGTCGGCCGCGCCGCCGGACTTGCCGGTTCCGCTGGCGGCTTCGGGGTCGATGGCTGAGAGCATGTCGCGCTGGATGTCGAACAGGGCGCCGAGGCTGACGCGGAGTTCGATCAGGGTTCGGCGGATCTCCCAGCGCATCTTGGGCCAGGCTTCGATCACCTCGGCGATCCAGGGGCGGAAGATGAGCGCGAAGGCGCCGAAGATGAGCAGGCCCAGGAGAAGCGTGAGCAGCGCCGCGAGGGTCGGCGCGACCCGGAACGAGCGCAACCCGTCGTTGATCGGCGACAGGATCATCGCACCAACGAAGGCAAGCGTCAGCGGCGCGACAAGCGTCTCGGCGGCCCAAAGGGCTGCCACCGCCGCGAGGATGGCGAGGATGGCAAGCGGGATGCCAAGGCTGCGCAGGTCTTTCATGGGGTGCTACTCCGGAGGCGGATAGCAGGGGCCCATGAGCGGCCCCCTGCGCGGGGTGTGGTGGATTGTCGGACGGGTGCCGGCGGGGCGGCCGTCAACCCTGGGCGCGCGCCATCATTTCGAGATCGGCCTCGGTCAGATCGACAGTGGCAAAGGCGACGGCGCCGTCTTTCGTCCAGGCGACGGAGACCCCTTCGGCATCGACGGCGACCGGGGTCTGGCCGAAGCCGAGGAAACCGCCGATATCGATCACGACCCGCGGATCGGGCGCTGCGGGGGCGGGCAGGAAAGCGCTCACTTCGCCCACCCATTCGCTGTTCGCGTCGTAAACGCGGGCGCCGAGGATGTCGTCGACCGCGGCAACGAGCGCGGCACCCTCGGGCAAGGGGGTGATGATGTCGGCATCGGCGGGCATGCCGATTCCGAGGACGGATGCCTCGGTCGCCAGGGGGGGCGCATTGTTTGAGAGCGAGGGCGTCGCGGCGTCCTGCGCAAGCGCCATCGCGCCGGCGGCGAGACCGAGGGCAGTGCCGAGGAGGATGGTGTATGTCGCAGACATGTTCGTCTCCAATTGCCTGATGCGCGGATGCGCTTGGGGAGACAAACGTCCGACACCCCGTCGCGGTTCCCGGCACACGCTTCAATCCCGCAGGCACAGACCGGAAATGCAGGGTTCGGGGCGGTATCGGACCGAGGGCGGGAACCGGACGGGCTGTCACGCGTTGGTGCGGAAACAATGGAGACGGATATGGACATCATGACAACGGGCATCGGCGGCACCATCGTCCTCGCCCTCGACATTTTCGCAATCTACAGCATTCTCACGTCCGGCAGCAGCGGCGGGGCAAAGGTCTTGTGGACCATCCTCGTGCTGCTCCTGCCGATCCTGGGCTTCATCATCTGGTTGCTCGCGGGTCCGCGCTCGGCCACGACGACAGGCTGACCCGGGCCGGACAGGTTGAACACGTCACCGGGAACGGACCCGGGCGTGGGACATCGATGTCCCGATGCGATCCCCAGGGAGCGACGATGACAGTCTGCGACACTGATACCCGGACACAGGGCGCGCCGCGGGATTTCCTTTTGCCCGGGCACAACTGCTGGCGGATTTGCCAGACACGCGAGCTTGCGGTGGTGATCGACGGCGCGGCCTATTTCCGGGCCCTGCGTGAAGCGATGATCGCCGCGCGCGAGCAGGTGCTGCTGATCGGCTGGGACTTTGACCTGGAGATCGAGCTGCTGCCCGGCGAAAGCGACGAGAACGGAATTGCGCCGGATGGCTACCCCAACGAGCTCCAGGCGTTTTTCGAGGCCATCGCTGCAGAAAGGCCGGAGCTGCGCATCTACCTTCTGCGTTGGACCGGATCACTGGTACTGGCGCCAGGTCGGCTCGTGCCGATGGCAAAGCTGTCGGTTCTGGGATCGGACCGGATCCAGGCGGCCCTGGACGGTCGGCATCCGGTGGGCGCCTGTCACCACCAGAAGATCGTCGTGGTCGACGACCAGCTCGCCTTTTGCGGCGGGATCGACTCAACGGCCGGGCGCTGGGACACGCCGGACCACCGGTCCGGCGACCCGCGCAGACGGCTGAGGAACGGCGCGGAGGCAATCCCCTGGCACGACGTCACCACCGCGCTGACCGGCGAAACCGCGCGGGCGCTCGGCGCGCTCGCCCGCACCCGATGGGAGCGGGCGACGGGGCAGGCTCTGGCGGTCCCCGAGGTGCGCGACACGGCGCTCTGGCCCGCCGCGCTGGAGGTGACCGCACAGAATGTGACCACCGCGATCGCGCGCACCGAGCCGCCCGAACAAGATCGGCCGGTGGTGAACGAGATCGAGGCGATGCTGGCGCGCTCGATCGAGGCGGCTCAGTCTCTAATCTACCTGGAATCGCAGTACTTCGCCTCCGAGGCCGTGGCCGAGGCGCTTGGGAAACGTCTCGAGGAACCGGATGGGCCCGACGTGGTGGTCATCAATCCCCAGCGCGCGCAGGGGGTGGTCGAGGATGCGGCGATGCATCGTGAACGCGAGGGGCTGGTGGCCGATCTGAGCGCGCGGGACCGGTACGACCGGTTTCGGATCTGGACCCCGGTCAATGCCACCGGCGACGAGATCTATGTCCACGCCAAGGTCTGCGTGATCGACGACTGGTTGCTCCGGGTCGGAAGCAGCAATATCAACAGCCGTTCCATGGCGTTCGACACGGAATGTGACGTGGCCATGATCGGTGAAAATGCCGCGACCCGCCGGATCATAGCCGGGGTCCGCAACCGGCTTGCCGCAGAACACCTGGGTGTATCGCCCGAGCTTCTGGCACAGGAATGCGCGCGTCTGGGCAGCCTGGTGCCGGCGATGGACGCGCTCAACCGGCAGCGGGGCCGCGGGCTCAGGCGGCTTGAGCCCAAGGAGGAAAACCTGCTCGCCGACATTGTGGCGCAGTCCAGGGTGTTTGACCCGCGCTACGACGAAGACGCTGTCGCGCGCCGGGGCGTGACCAGCCGGCACATTGCCATCGGTGTCGGCCTGGCGGTTGCGGCCTACCTGCTGTGGCGGCTGTAGAGCCTCGTTGCCGTTGGTTAGCGAAAGGTTAACCCGCGGCGCGGCGCATACCGACCGCTTTAAGGCCCGGGCGTGTAAACCGGGGCCAATTCCCATGCATCAGGAGGTCCCATGTCGGACATTTCGCCCCGGCTTGCACTGCCGCTCTTGCAGCCCGCGCAGGCGCAGAAACATGTGACTCACAACGAAGCGTTGAGGATCCTCGACATCTTCGTGCAACTCACCATCGAGGAATTCGACGCCTCCGATCCGCCGGTCTCGCCGGTCGAAGGACCGATCTACGCCGTCGGCGCGGGCGGTACCGGCGACTGGTTCGGGGCGACCGGGAAGCTTGCGACCTGGGTCGACGGCGCCTGGCAGTTTCACACCCCGACCGCGGGCTGGATCGGGGCCCATGCCGCCACCTCCGAAGTGCGGGTGTTCACCGGATCGGTCTGGTCGGCGGTCACAGGCGGCGGCGCAGCGAGCACGCAGAACCTGGCGGGCGTGGGCGTCAACACGACGTCGGACCTCACCAACCGGCTCTCCGTCGTGGCGCCCGCGACGCTTCTGAACCACGAAGGCGCCGGGCACCAGCTCAAGATCAACAAGGCTGCGGTAGCCGATACCGCCTCGCTCCTGTTCCAGAACGGTTTTTCGGGGCGTGCCGAGTTCGGCCTGACCGGCGACGACGATTTCTCGGTCAAGCTGAGCGCCGACGGCAGCACCTGGGTCGAGGCGCTGCGGCTGGCGCCGGGCGACGAGGTCTATACCACGAGTAACCCGCCCCCGGACGGCGGTGCGGGCGTGGTCGAGACCGGCAGCAATGCCAACGGCAGCTACACCCGCTTCGGCGACGGGACCCAGATGTGCTGGAAAAACGACTTTGTCGCCGCCGGCAGCAGCGCCGGGGTCTGGACCTTTCCCGCGGCTTTCGTCGATACCACTGCCGCCGTCACGGCCACCGCGCGCGGCAATTTTGCCCGGTTCATCACCGTCACCGGAGTGACGGCGACGACGGCCACGCTGAACACCTACACCCAGGATGGCGGCACCGAGCTTCCCGATACCTCGATCATGGCCATCGGACGCTGGTCCTGAGCCTTCTGGCGCGGGCAAAATTCCGGGCCATTCTTGTCGAACCCCGCTTTTGGTGCCAAACAGCTTGCACCAAACGGGGGAGACAGACGTGAGCCACACCGGCGCCAAGCTCATCACCATCCTGAACGGGCCGAACCTCAACCTGCTCGGCCTGCGCGAGCCCGAGATCTACGGGTCGGACACGCTCGACGATGTCGCAGCAATGTGTGCAGACGTGGGCAAGGCACTCGGGCTCGACACCGAGCTCAAGCAGTCGAACCACGAAGGTGAACTCGTGGACTGGATTCAGGCCGCGCGCGAGACCAGCGCGGGGATCATCCTCAATGCGGGCGCGCTGACGCATACCTCGGTCGCGCTCTACGATGCGCTCAACACGTTCGACGGGCCGGTGATCGAGGTGCATATCTCCAACGTCTACAAACGCGAGGGGTTTCGGCATCACTCCTACATCTCGGCCCGCGCCGACGGGGTGATCGTCGGCTGCGGCGTCGAGGGCTATGCGCTGGCGATGCGCCGGCTGGGGACGCTGCTGGCATGACCGACCGCTACGCCGTTTTCGGCAACCCGATCGTCCAGACCAAGAGCCCCGAACTGCACCGGGCCTTTGCCGCCCAGTTCGGCGAGGACATGAGCTACGAGGCCTGGGAGGTGAAGGCCGACGGGTTCGAGGAGGCCGTGCGCGCCTTTATCGAACACGGCGGCAAGGGGATCAACGTGACCGTGCCGTTCAAGGTCGAGGCCGAGGCGCTGGCCGACGAATCGCGCGAAAGCGCGGCGATCTGCGGCGCGGCGAACTGCCTGAAATTCGAGGGCGGCCGGATCGTCGCCGAGAATTTCGACGGGGTGGGGTTGGTGCGCGACATTCACCGCAACCTCGGCGTGGACCCGAAGGGAAAGCGGGTGCTGATCGCAGGCGCCGGCGGGGCCGCGCGGGGCGCGTTGGAGCCGCTGATCGAGGCCGGGGTGGCGGAGATCGTCATCGCCAACCGGAATGTCGCGCGGGCGAAAGAGGTCGCCGACCTCCTGGGGCCGCGCGGCTCGATCTCGGCCTGCGGTTACGACGCGCTGGAGCCCGGGTTCGACATCGTCATCAACGGCACCTCGGCAAGCCTTGCAGGCGCGGCACCGCCGATCCCGGGGGCCACTTTCGTGGGTGCGGAGCTGGCCTATGACCTTGCTTACGGCAAGGGGCTGACCCCGTTTCTCGCTCAGGCGAAAGAGTACCGCGTGCGCCAGATCGCCGATGGGGTCGGGATGCTGGTCGAGCAGGCGGCGGAGGCGTTTCACTGGTGGCGCGGGATCTGGCCCGAGACTGCGCCGCTGATCGAGAACCTGACGGTTCCGCTGGAATAGGGTCTGTTTTCCGCCATCGACAGGGAAAAAGGGACCGAATGGCACTGTTGCACAAAGCCCCGGCCGATCTGGCGATCTGCCGGGGCTTTCTGTTTGCGGTGGTTACCGGAAAAGGCTGTATCAGCCTTTCATTCCGTCCCAGAAATGTTTCACCTTGGAGAAAAAGTTCGAGCTTTCCGGGTTGTTTTCGGCCGAGAGCTCTTCGAACTCGCGCAGCAGTTCCTTTTGCCGGCTGGTCAGGTTCACCGGGGTCTCGACCGCGAGCTCGATATACATGTCGCCCGAGCCGGTGCCGCGCAGCGCCGGCATGCCCTTGGAGCGCAGGCGCATCTGCCGGCCGGATTGCGAACCTGCCGGGATCTTGACCCGCGAACGGCCGCCGTCAATGGTCGGCACTTCGATGTCGCCCCCCATCGCGGCGGCGGTCATCGAGACGGGCACGCGGCAATGCAGGTTGACACCCTCGCGTTCGAAGATCGGGTGCGGGGCCACTTCGATGAAGATGTAGAGATCGCCCGACGGACCGCCGCGCATGCCCGCCTCGCCCTCGCCGGCGAGCCGGATACGGGTGCCGGTCTCGACGCCCGCGGGGATGTTGACCGACAGCGCCCGGTCCTTTTCGATCCGGCCCTGGCCGTGGCAGGTCTTGCACGGGTTCTTGATCATCTGGCCGACGCCATGACAGGTCGGGCAGGTCCGTTCCACGGTGAAGAAGCCCTGCTGCGCGCGCACCTTGCCGAGCCCGGAACAGGTCGGACAGGTGGTCGGCTCGGCCCCGCTTTCGGCGCCGGTACCGTTGCACGCGCCGCAGGCGACAGAGGTCGGCACGTTGATGGTTTTCTGGATACCGTTGTAGGCCTCTTCCAGTGTCACACGGAGGTTGTAGCGCAAATCCGAGCCGCGGGTCGCGCGCCGGCCGCCGCCGCGCTGCGCACCCATGAAATCGCCGAACAGATCGTCGAACACATCGGAAAACGCGGAAGCGAAATCGCCGCCCTGGCCCGGGTGACCGCCGGGACGCGGACCCCCGCCCATACCGCCTTCGAACGCGGCATGGCCGAAGCGGTCATAGGCCGCTTTCTTGTCGCCGTCCTTGAGGACGTCGTAGGCCTCGTTGACCTCCTTGAACTGCGATTCGGCATCCGGGTTGTCGGCGTTGCGGTCGGGGTGAAGCTCCTTGGCCTTCTTGCGATAGGCCTTTTTGATCTCTTCCGCCGACGCGCCTTTGGACGTGCCCAGAACCTCGTAATAGTCTCGCTTCGCCATGGGTTCGCCTCTTGAGAACGCAAGCGCCGGCCCGAAGAAAACGGGCCGGCGACAGCGTTGCGGGTCTTACTTCCGCTTGTCGTCGTCGAGGTCCTCGAAGTCGGCGTCGACGATGTCGTCGTCCACACCCGAGGGACCGTCGTCGGAATCGGACTCGCCCGTCTCGGCTTCCTGTTCGGCCTTGTAGATCGCCTCACCCAGTTTCATCGCCGCTTCGGTGACGTTCTGGATGCCGGACTTGATCTTGTCGGCGTCGTCCTTCTCGAGCACGTCCTTGAGCGCGGCAATCGCGAGCTCGATCGCCTCGATGGTGGTCGGATCGACCTTGGAGCCGTGCTCGTCCATCGCCTTTTCGGTAGAGTGGATGAGGCTTTCGGCCTGGTTCTTGGCTTCGACCAGGTCGCGCCGCTGCTTGTCGCTCTCGGCGTTCTCCTCGGCTTCCTTGACCATCTTCTCGATGTCCTCGTCGGACAGACCGCCCGAGGCCTGGATGGTGATCTTCTGCTCCTTGCCGGTGCCCTTGTCCTTGGCCTGGACGCTCACGATGCCGTTGGCGTCTATGTCGAAGGCGACCTCGATCTGCGGCATGCCGCGGGGCGCGGGCGGGATGTCTTCGAGGTTGAACT
>JAGRMP010000327.1 GCA_020441225.1 Maritimibacter sp.
CGCGGATCCTCAACATCTTCGAGGGCGCGGCCGAGATCCAGGCACAGGTGATCGCGCGGCGTCTGCTGGGCTGAGGGAGCCCGCTTGCCGGCGCGCGCGGCTTGGCGTATCGAGCATGTCGCGGCAAGACCCCGCCGCGCCTCGGCATGGAGAATTCGATGATCCGCCTGTCCCTCACGCTCGCCGCCGCCACCCTCGCGCTTGCCGCCTGCTCCGGTCCCGCCCCGGTGGCGCCCGGCGCCAATGTCCTTCCCGCCGCCGAAAGCTACCAGGACCAGGTCTGGGAACTGGAACTGGTCGACGGCGCGGTCTTTTCCGCCCGGCCGGTGCGCGCCACGGTCGAGTTTTCGCGCAACGGCTACGCGTTCAACGGCGCCTGCAACAGCCGCTCGGGCAACTACGTGCTCGGCTCCGCCGGCATGCTGGTGATGACGCCCGGCGAGCAGACCGAGGTGGCCTGCGCCGACCCGGCGGACGCGCGGTTCTTTGCCCTGGTCGATGCCGTGACCGAGCTGCGCGTGACCCGCGCCGGGCTGTCGCTCATGACCGCCGACGGTCGCGAGATGGCGTTCCGGCCCTATTCCTGACCCCGCCGCTTGCAGGGCGCGGGGCTGTGGCCTAGACAGGCCATACGAGAACGTATGGAGCTCGCGATGCCCGAAACCAAGCCCAAGACCACGTCCGGGACAAGGCCCGCACCGAAACCGAGACTCCGTGCCGGGGACTGGATCGCTGCCGGTCTCGCCGCGCTCGAAGCGGCGGGACCCGCGGCGCTCGCCGCCGAACCGCTGGCACGGAAACTGGGCACGACGAAGGGCAGTTTCTACTGGCATTTCAAGGATGTGCCCAGCTTCCGGATGGCCGTGGCCGTGGCCTGGGCCGCCCGCGCCCGCGCGGCGCTCGAGACCCCGCACGGGGATCCGTCTCACGCCGACCGGCTGCTGCACTTGTCGCAACCGGACCCGGCCGAAGCCTCGATGCGGGCCTGGGCGCGGCAGGCGCCGGAGGTGGCCGCAATCGTCGCGGCGGTCGACGCGGACCGGCGTCGCGCTTTGTCGGATACCCTCGCGGAACTGGGCCTGACCAACCCCGAGTTCGCCCGGATCGTGCAGGCGGCGGTGATCGGGATGGAAACCCTCGGCGACACCGAGCCGCTCTCGACCCTGCTGGCCGCGATCCTCGCGCTGCAGGAAGCCTGAGCGCCCGCGCCTAGCGGCGGCTCAACCGGTCGACCAGCCGCGCCCGCGCCTCCGGCAGGGGCTTGTCGCCCAGCGCATGGGCCAGGCCGTGGGTGAGGAAATACCCGGTCGTCACCAACCCTTCGCCGATCCCGGCGAGATCGTGGGTGACCACGCCCAGGAGCTCCGGCGGCAAGGGCAACAGCCGGTCGGCCCAGTCGCCCGCCCCCGCCGCGCTCACCGCCCGGCCCGAACGCGGGCTCACGTAGACGAGGTTGTCGGGCGCGCCGGTCACCGCGCAATGGGTAAGATCGAGCCCGTAGCCCAGCGCCTCGAGCAGCGCCAGTTCCCATTGCAGATAGGCCACCGGCCAGGCCTCGGAATGGCCCAGCAGGTCGAGCATCGCTTCGGTCGCGGCATGGAGCCGGGGATGCGGTTCGCGCTCCGGCAGCGCGAAGAGCAGGAGCGCGGTGATCGCATTGAGCGCCGCCAGCGCATCGCGGTCGCCGAACACCGCCGCGCTGCGGGACTTGGAAAGCTCGACGTTGAACGATCCCAGGTGCTCCTCGAGCCGCGCCCGCCAGGCCAGGTCGAGACGTGCCCCCGGCTGCAGCACCGGGGCGAGCTTGCGCGAGGTGCCGCCGCGCACCACGCCGGCGTGGCGGCCGCGTTCAGGGGTGAACACGTCGATGATCGCCGATGTCTCGCCGTGCTTGCGAACGCTCAGAAGGATCCCCTGGTCGCGCCAGTCCATCGCGCCCCCTATCCATCCGCACTAATGCGGCCGCAGCGCGCGACACCGACCACGGGCGGGGCAACGCGATTTCGAAATCGCGTGACAAGCGCCTTCGAAGGCGCTTTCTCAAGGCGTTTGCAAACGCCTTGCCCGCTCATACGTCGAGCCCCGGTTCGTCGAGCAGATGCCGCCCCTTCGCATCTTCCACCTCGATCACCCAGAGGTCGGGGTCGAAGCCGCGCTGTCTGGCGATCGTCGCATCGACCTCGCGCTCCGGCCCTTCCGCCAGCAGGTCCCACCGCCGCGTGCCCGACATCAGGTCCACCACCCGGTGGTAGGCCTGCGCCGCGCCGTCCAGCGTCGCGAGCTTGACCAGCACCGCGCCTGCCGTCTCGTCGCCCCGGGCCAGGACGTAGACCGGGATGCCCTCGGCCTGGAGCCGGGCAAGATAGGCGCCGACCCAGATCCCCGAGGCCAGCCGGCTCACCCGCCCGAATCCTTGAAGTCGAGCCCCATTTCCGAATAGCGCTCGGCCTCTTCGAGCCAGCCGGGCCGGACCTTGACCTGCAGAAACAGGTGCACCTTGCGGCCGAGGAAATCTTCGAGCTCGCCCCGCGCCGCCTGGCTCACCGCCTTGACGGTCTCGCCCTTGCGGCCGAGCACGATGCCCTTGTGACCGTCGCGGGCGACATAGATGAGCTGGTCGATCCGGACCGAACCGTCCTTGCGCTCCTCCCAGTTCTCGGTCTCGACCGTGAGCTGGTAGGGCAGTTCCTGGTGCAGCCGGAGCGTGAGCTTCTCGCGGGTGATCTCGGCGGCGATCATGTAGAGCGGAATGTCGGCGATCTGGTCTTCGGGATAGAGCCAGGGGCCTTCGGGCATCTCGCCCGCGAGCCAGCCGCGCAGGTGATCGACCCCGTGGCCCTTCTCGGCCGAGATCATGAAGGTCTCGGCAAAATCGAAACGGTCGTTCATCTCGGCCGACAACGCCAGCAATGTCTCGGCCTTGACCTTGTCGATCTTGTTGATCGCCAGCGCCACCTTGCGGCCCCGCCCGATCTCGGCGAGCTCCTCGAGGATGCGCTTGACCCCGGCGGTCACACCGCGATGCGCCTCGATCAGCAGCACCACCACGTCGGCATCGGCAGCCCCGCCCCAGGCGGCCGCCACCATCGCCCGGTCGAGCCGGCGCTTGGGCTGGAACAGCCCGGGCGTATCGACGAAGACGATCTGGGTCTCGCCCTCGAGCGCCACGCCCCGGATCCGCGCCCGGGTGGTCTGCACCTTGTGGGTCACGATCGACACCTTGGCGCCGACCATCCGGTTGGTGAGGGTCGACTTGCCGGCATTCGGCTCGCCGATCAGGGCCACGAAACCCGCGCGTGTCGTCATCCGGTCTGTTCCTTGCTCATGGGGCCCTTGCGCGCCGGGCCCCTGCTCCTGCGGCCCTTGCTCATCTGGGCCTCGATCGATTGGACCGGGGCATAACGGATATCAACGGGCGCCGCCAGCGCCATGCAGCAACGATTCGGTCACCTGCACAACGAGGCGGTCGAGCGGTTCGGTGCCGTCGAGCCACAGCACCGGCACGGTCTGCTCCATCAGCCAGGTCTCGTGCATCACCCGGCTGCGGCCGGTGAAATGCGGATCGTCGTATTGCGCGGCCCAGGCGATGAATTCCGCGTGGATCCGCTCCATGTCGCCGCCGGGCGCGATCCGTTCGCCGAACCAGGCGCTTTCGCGGCGGCGCAGCCGTTCGATCCGCTCCGCCTTGGAAACGCTGAGGAACACGATCAGGTCGGCCTCCGCAATCGCGGGGTCGCCCCAGCCGCACAGCGAGCCCGCCAGCACCCAGCCGTGCGCCCCCTGGGCCTCCCTGAGGACCTCGAGCCGTTCGGGCACCGGGCGTTTGGTGGTGAACCGGGGGTCGGTCGGCAGCCAATAGGCGTCGTCGGAATCGACGAAGGGCACCGCAAGGGCTTCGGCGAGCGCGAGGCCAAGCGTCGACACCCCGGTGCCGGCGGCGCCGGTGATATGGATGCGTGGTTCCTTGCTCGGGCCCGGCATGGAGGAGCTCCCGGGGTCATGTCCCGTCGCCCGCAGTATGATGGGGTTTTCCACAGGCGCAAGAGGGCCGGTTCACCGCAGGTCTCAGATGAGTTTCGGCGGCGCGCCCTTCACCTGCCCGCGCTGGGTGACCCCGTAGCGCAGGCTCGCGCCGATGCGGGTGGCGAGCGCCAAGATGCTCTCGGCCTGGGCGGGCGTGAGCTGCTCGCGCGCCGTCGCGCCGAACAGATCGAGCCAGGCCGAGAACATGCCCGGCATCACCTCGGGGTTGGCCACGTGCACCTGCATCGGGCTGCCGTCATAGCTGCGGTCGATGCCGATGGCGTTGCGCCAGAAAGCGGCGATGCGCGCCTCGTGCACGCGCCATTCCGGCCCGTCCCGAGGCGCGATGGCGCGGGCAAAGACCGGCCCGAGCATCGGATGCGCGCGGATGCGCTGGTAGAAGACCGCGACCAGCCGGTCGATGTCTTCGGGCGTGATGTCGAATTTCTGCATCGGGTTCGGGGCGGTCATGTCGGTTCCTGTGCCGGTCGCCCGCGCAGGCTAACGGCGCCGGCTTCGACGCTCAACGGGGGAATGGGCCCGCCGCGGCAGGAGGGCGAAGACCCCGGTGCCGACGATCAGCACCATGCCGGCGATGCTCCAGCCGTCGATCCGTTCACCGAACAGGAGCACGGCGAAGAGCAGCGCGAAGAGGAGACGGGAATAGCGAAACGGGGTCACGACGGCGACCTCGCCGGTGCGCATCGCCTGGGTGAGGGACTGGTAGGCGGTGACCCCGAAGACACCGGTGAGGCCGAGGCGCAGGGCTTCGGACGGGCTCGGCAGGCGCAGGGGCTCCGGGTCCCAGGCCAGAAGGATCAGCCCCGCCGTGGTGACGACGAGAAAGCCCAGCACGCCGAGCTGGCGCGCGGTCACGTTGGGCGGGCTCACGCGGGTGGCAAGGTCGCGCCCGGCGAAACCGAAGGTGGCGGCGACGGCGAAAAGCGCGGTCGCGTCGAAGCCCGCGGGCGTCGGACGGATCACCATGAGCACGCCGACAAAACCAAGGAGCACGGCGATCCAGCGCGCGGGCGGCACCCGGGTGCCGAGGAACAGCGCCGCGCCAGCGATGACGACGAGCGGGGTCGCCTGCAGGATCGCCGAGGTCGTGGCCAGCGGCGCATAGGCAAGCGCCAGGGCAAAGAACAGCCGGCCTGCGATCTCGATCCCGGAGCGGATGAGCAGGCGCGGGCGGCGCATTTCGGGCACCAGGATGCGCTCGCCCGCAAGCCGCGACCAGGCGGCGAACAGCGCGAGACCGGAGAGACCGAACAGCAGCGTGGAGAGGCCGGGGGACAGCGTGCGGGTGACCGATTTGAACAGCGCGTCTTCGACCGCGAAGGCGGCCATCGCGGCGATCATGAACAGGCTTCCGCGCAGGTTGTCGGAAAGCGGCGCGCGGCTCACGCGCCCTCGACCCGGTCCAGCAGCGCCCTGGCCGCCGCCTGTTCCGCCGCGCGTTTGGAATTGGCCGAAGCGCTGGCGGCTTCGCCGTTGTCGAGCCGCGCCTCGATGGTGAAGGTCGGCGCGTGATCGGGGCCGGAACGGGCGGTCTCGGTATAGGCCGGCGGCGCCATGCGCCGGGCCTGGGCCCATTCCTGGAGCGCGGTCTTGGGATCGCGGGCATCGTCCTCGACGCTGTCGATCCGCGCGCCCCAGAGCCGCAGGATCAGATCGCGCGCGGCCTCGAACCCGGCGTCGAGATAGACCGCGGCGATGACCGCCTCCATCGCGTCGCCGAGCAGCGCCTGCTTGCGCCGTCCGCCCGACATCATCTCCGACCGCCCGAGTTTGAGCACCGCGCCGAGATCGACCGCGCGGGCCACCTCGGCGCAGGTCTCCTTGCGCACGAGCGCGTTGTATCTGGGCGCGAGCTGGCCCTCGGTCGCGCTCTTGTCGGAGGCGAGCAGCGCCTCGGCCATCACGAGGCCGAGCACCCGGTCGCCGAGGAATTCGAGCCGCTGGTTGTCGGGCCGGGTCTCGGAGCCGATCGAACCATGGGTGAGCGCGCGCACGAGGAGCTCGGGCCGGTCGAAGCTGTGCCCGATCCGGCCGGAAAAGGCCTTGAGGTCGGCCGAGAGCTTCATTCCACCTTTTTCAGGAACCGGTCGCTGCGCCAGGTCCAGAAATAGACCAGCCGCTTGCCGGCGGCGGAGAACATCACCCGGTCGACCCGGCCGAGCAGCAGGTCTGCGGAGACGAAGCCGACCCCGCCCGCCGATTGCGGGAAGCGCGAGTCGGTCGAATTGTCGCGGTTGTCGCCCATGAAGAAATAGCTGCCCTCGGGCACGGTATAGACGCCGGTGTTGTCCGGCATGCCTGGGTAGTCGTCGACGTTGAGCACGTCGTGGCTGACGCCGCCCGGGAGCGTCTCGGTCGCGCGCGGCTTTTCGCAGATCGCGCCCTCGCCGACCGCGCCGTTGGCGCATTTGGGCGTGGTGCCGAAACTGCCCTGGCGCTCGAAGACCTCTTCGAACACGCCGTTGGGCTGTTGCGGCGCCTCGGTGTCGTTGATGTAGAGGACGCCGTCCTGCACCTGGATGCGGTCGCCCGGAAGGCCGATCAGGCGCTTGACGTAATCGGTCTTGGTGACCGGGTGCTTGAACACGATGATGTCGCCGCGCTCGGGCTCGGAGGCGAGGATGCGGCCCGGGATCGGGCACATCGCCCAGGGGCAGGAGTATTTCGAGTAGCCGTAAGCCATCTTGTTGACGAAGACGAAATCGCCGATCAGGAGCGTGTCCTTCATCGACCCGGTGGGGATGAAGAAGGGCTGGAAAAACACCGTGCGGAACACGCCGGCTATGATGAGCGCCCAGAAGACCGTTTTGATCGTCTCGACGAGTTC
>JAGRMP010000328.1:0-310 GCA_020441225.1 Maritimibacter sp.
ACGGCGGGCGCTGGTCGCTCGACGCTTTCACCGAGCTGCGCTGGATCACGCTCGACCGCGGCGGGCGGCATTTCCCGCCCCAATTCTGAGGAGGACGGAACATGAGCATCCTGGGTTGGATCATTCTTCTGGTCGTCATCGCCGCGATCCTCATCGCGCTCGCGGCCTGGTTCTACGAACGCGCCACCAACGAGGTGAGCCTGGTGCGCACCGGCGTCGGCGGACGGCGGGTCATCATCGACGGGGGGGCGTTGGCGGTGCCCTATTTCCACGAGATCAGCCGGGTGAACATGCAGACCATCCGCATGGA
>JAGRMP010000328.1:317-2870 GCA_020441225.1 Maritimibacter sp.
ACGTGACCCGGCGCGGCGAAAGCGCGCTCATCACCAAGGACCGGATGCGCGTCGACGTGAGCGCCGAGTTCTACGCTTCGGTGGTGCCCGACGCGGACATGATCGCGCGCGCCGCGCAGACGCTGGGGCGGCGCACCTTCCAGCCCGCCGAGCTGAAAGCGCTGATCGACGGGATGATGGTCGATGCGCTGCGCTCGGTCGCCGCGCAGATGACCATGGACCAGCTCCACGAGGACCGCGCCCAGTTCGTCCGCGAGGTGCGCGACGCGCTGCACGGCACCATCGAGCGCTACGGGCTCCAGCTCGACTCGGTCTCGCTCACCGAGCTCGACCAGACGCCGTTCTCGGCGCTCGACGAGAACAACGCCTTCAACGCGGTCGGCATGCGCAAACTCGCCGAGGTGATTTCCAAGTCGAAAAAGGACCGCGCCAAGATCGAGGGCGACAGCGAGGTCGAGGTGCGCCGCACCGCGATGGAGGCGAGCCGCATGAAGCTCGAAATCGACCTCGAGGAACGCCGCGCCCAGATCGCCCAGGCGCAGGAGGTCGAAAGCCTGATGGCCGCCCAGCTCGCCGAGGTGGCGCGGCGCAAGGCCGATGCCGAGCGCGAGGCGGCGCACGCCCGCATTCGCATGGAGCAGGAAATCCAGTCCGCCGACATCGCCCGCGAACTTGCCGTGCGCGAGGCCGAAATCGCCCAGGCCCGCGCGCTGCAGATCGCCGAGCAGGACCGCCAGATCCAGATCTCGGCGAAGAGCCAGGAAGAGAGCAAGGCCCGCGCCGAGGCCGACAGCGCCCGCGCCGAGGCGGTGAAGGCCGAGGAAGCGATCCAGACCGCGCGGCAGATGGCCGAGGCCGAAAGGCGCAAGCAGGTCGCCCTGCTCGCCGCCCAGCAGGACGCCGAAACCGCCGCCCTGCGCGCCCGGATCGCGGCCGAGAGCGACAAAGCCACCGCCAAGGACCGCACCGAGGCGAAGCGCGAGGAAGCCGAGGCGTTCAAGCTCCTCAAGCTCGCCGAGGCCGAGGCCGAGCGCGCCCGGATCGAGGCGGAAAACGCCCGCTCCGAAGCGCTGGTGGCGATGGAGATGGAAAAGGCCCGGCTCAAGGCCATGCCCGAGATCATCGCCCAGATGGTCAAGCCCGCCGAGCGGATCGACAAGATCTCGATCAACCACGTCACCGGGCTGGGCGCGCGCGGCGCGGGCGACGGCGCGGCGCAGCCCGGGCCGAGCTCGCCCGTGTCACAGATCGTCGAGTCGATCCTCGACATGTCGGTGGCGCTGCCGGCGATGAACAAGCTCGGCGAGATCATCGGCGAGGGCGTCGCCGGGACCGAGGCGAAGCCCAAGCGCTCGTAAACCGAAATGGCCCCGCCCTGATCCGGGGCGGGGCCGTCCTTTCAGCCGATCGGCGTAAACCTCAGTCCGAGGTCGAGCCCTCTTCGTCGCCGCGTTCGTGCATCCGCTTCTTGACGATGCGACCGACGAACAGCGGCAGCACGAAACCGATGATCGCCACCGCCCAGAGCGAGACCGCGAGCGGGCTGCCGACCAGCGTCCCGTAATCCCCATTCGAGATCGTCACCGCGCGGCGCAGGTTGTTCTCCATCGTGTTGCCGAGCAGCGTGCCCAGGATCACCGGCACCAGCGGTACGTCGAGCTTGCGCAGGACCCAGCCCATCACCCCGAAGCCGATCATCACGAGCAGATCGAAGGTCGAGCCCGAGATCCCGTAGATCCCGACGAAGCTGATCATCGCGACCACCGGCATCAGGATCCTGGGCGGCACCATCAGGATACGGGTGAATATCCCGACCATCGGGATGTTCATCGCGAGCAGCATGAAGTTGGCAATGAACAGCGCCGCGATCAGGCCCCAGACCACGTCGGCGTTCTGGGTGAAGAGGAGCGGCCCGGGCGTGATGTTGAGCGAGAGCAGCACCGCGAGCAGCACCGCCGTGGTGCCCGACCCCGGCACGCCCAGCGCCAGCATCGGCACCAGCGCGCCCCCGGCGGCGGCGTTGTTGCCCGCCTCGGGCGCGGCCACGCCCCGCGGATCGCCCTTGCCGAAGGTGCCCTCGCGGTCGACCAGGCGTTTTTCGAACGAGTACGAGATGAACGAGCCGAGCGAAGCCCCCGCACCGGGCAGCACGCCCGCGACAAAGCCCAGGAAGGACGAGCGCAGCATCGTCGGCGTCGTCGCCTTCAGCATCGGCCACGAGGGCGTGATCCGGCCGATCTTGGTGGCCGCGCCGCCCCCGCTGGCCTCGCCGTGGCGGTGTTCGAGAAAGATGAACACTTCCGACAGGGCGAACAGCCCGACGATGGCGACGAGGAAATCGAGCCCGTCATACAGGTGCACCTCGCCGAAGGTCAGCCGCGGCACGCCGGTCTGGGTGTCGACCCCGATCACCGCAAGCCCGAGGCCGAGCATCGCGGCAAAGGCGGATTTCGCCTGGTTGGTCGAGGACACGCCGCCCAGCGTGGCAAAGGCGAGCGCGAACAGCGCAAAGTATTCCGCCGGGCCGAACAGCAGCGCGAATTTCACCAGCTG
>JAGRMP010000328.1:2936-4177 GCA_020441225.1 Maritimibacter sp.
AGCGCCAGCGCTTCGCCCGCCCGGCCCTGCTGCGCCATCGGGTAGCCGTCGAGACAGGTCATCATCGCCGGTTCGTCGCCGGGGATGTTGAGCAGGATCGACGAGATCCGCCCGCCGTACATCGCCCCGTAATAGACGCTGGTGAGCAGGATCAAGGACGGCGTCGCGCCGAGGCCGAGGGTAAAGGCGAGCGGGATCAGGATCGCGACCCCGTTGGCGGGCCCGAGACCGGGCAGCGCGCCCATCATCGTGCCGAGAAAGGTGCCGAGCAGCGCGAGCGTCAGGTTCTGCAGCGTCAGCGCGGTGCCGAACCCGTCGGCGAGATTGGCAAGGAGGTCCATGGGGTGTTCTCCTTCAAAAGCCGAGCGGACCCTGGGCCAGCGACAGGCCCAGGATGAGACGGAAGATCACGTAGATCCCGACCGCGGTGCAGGCACCGACGACGAAGGACCACAGCGGATGCGTGCCGAGCCGCCAGGTCAGATAGGCGGTGGCGAAAGTGGTGGCGATGACAAAGCCCGCCACGTCGAGAAACTCGGCATAGATCACCATCACCACGACCGCGGCGAGGATCTCGGCGAGCCGGCGGAGCGACGGCCATTCGGGCTCGTCGTCGGGCCTCAGCAGGATCGCGAGCGACGCGAGCCCGAAGATCACCGCGATGACAAGCGGGAAGGTCTTGGGTCCGACCGCGTCCGAGAGGAAGCTTTCCTCGATCTGCAACGTGGCCCAGGCATAGAAGATTGCCAGCGCAACTCCGAATGCCCCGAAAATACGGTCGCTCATCTGTCCCTCCCTGTATCTGTGCCCGGGCACGGCGGAGAAGCCTCTACCGCGCCCGGGAATTTGGCCTTACTTGATGATCCCGATCTCTTTCGAGATCTGCTGGATCTGCGCGACCGAGCCCGCGACGAATTCCTCGAAAGCGGCGCCCTGCAGATCGAGCGGCGCGAGACCGTTCGTGGCCATCACCTCTTTCCACTCCGGCGAGGCGTAGAGCGTGGCGATCTTTTCGACCCAGCCGTTATAAGCCTCGTCCGACATGCCGCCCGGCGCGTAGAACCCGCGCCAGTTGGCGCCGATCGCGTCGACGCCCTGCTCCCGCGCGGTCGGGAAATCGGCGAACTCGCCGTCCAGCCGCTCCGGCGAGAGAACCGCCACCACCCGGATATCGCCCGAGTCGACAAAGCCCTTGGCTTCCGAGAGGTCGCCGGTGAAGGCCTGGACCGAGCCCGCGAGCA
>JAGRMP010000328.1:4219-5347 GCA_020441225.1 Maritimibacter sp.
TCGAAGGCGATGTATTTGACCGAGCGCACGTCGTCGATGCCATAGGCGTTCGCGGCGATCAGCACCTTGAGATGGTCCCAGCCGCCCACGGCCGAACCGCCGGCCACCGAGACCGTTGTCGGGTCGGTCTTGATCTGGTCGAGCAGGTCGGTGAGCGACTGAACCGGGCTGTCTGCCGCCACCGCGATCACGCCGTAATCGGCGCCGATCGAGGCGACCCAGCGCACTTCGTCCATGGTGTTGCCCGGGAAGGCGCCCTGGGCGAGCCGGGTCGCGGTCGCCGACGAGGCGGCGACGATCAGCTCGTCGTCGTCATTGCGCTTGTTCACCACCTCGGCATAGGCCACGCCGCCGCCGCCGCCGGCGAGGTTGACCACCTGCATGGTGCTGTCGATCAGGCCGAGATCCTGCAGCGATTTGCCGACCTGGCGGCAGGTGAAATCCCAGCCGCCGCCGGGGTTGGCGGGGGCGATGCATTCCGACGCTATCGCGCCGGTGGCAAGGGTGAGCCCCGCGACGGCCGCGGCCGCGCGCACGAATTTGAAAGCCATGAGTATTCCTCCACGTTGGTCTTCGGCACTCTCTCCACGCCGAAGCTGCCCGCTTTATAGCGCTTGATCCTGTCACCAAGCTGTCACAGGCTGAGGCGCGAAGGAGAAGAGCCATGCGGGTGCTTCTTGTAGAAGACGCGGAGGATCTCGCGGAAGCGACCCAGCGCCGGCTGGCGCGCTCGGGTCTCGCCTGCGATCTGGCCGGCGACGCGGCCGACGCCCGCGCCTGCCTCGCGGTGCAGGAGTACGACGCGGTCATCCTCGACATCAACCTGCCCGACGGATCCGGCACCGAGCTTCTTGCCGAGATGCGGCGCGAAGGCTCGGTCACGCCGGTCCTGATGCTGACCGCGCAGTATTCCGTCGACGACAAGCTCTCCGCCTTCGGTCTCGGCGCCGACGATTACATGGTCAAACCCTTCGACCACCGCGAGCTCGAAGCCCGGCTGCACGCGATCCAGCGCCGCGAACAGACCGACCGCTCGGCCGAGCTGGTCGTGGGCGATCTCAGCTACAACGCCACCGCCGGGCTCGCGCGGATCGGCGACCGGTCGCTCGACCTCGCAAGGCGCGAGTT
>JAGRMP010000329.1:0-1896 GCA_020441225.1 Maritimibacter sp.
GGTCCCCGGCAGAAAATACCCAACAGTGTCAGTATGAAACGGGTGCCGGGAAGTTTCCAGTCCCAATTTGCGGCCCCGCGCGTCGGGCGGGCGGCGCGGCGGCGCCAGGCCCGGTTGCCGCGGGGGAAGGTGGCCGGCGCCTCAGCGCCGCCACAGCTCGCGCGAGAACAGGGCGACGATGGCGAGCGTTTCAAGCCGTCCAAAGATCATTGCCCAGACCAGCACCGCCTTGGCCATGGCGCTGAGCCCGGCGTAGTCGACCGGCTCGAAGCCCCCGATCTCGGCCAGTTGTCCGGTCGTCGTCATCCCGGCGACCGCCAGCACCAGGGATTCCTCGAAATCCGAGCCGGTGAGCGAGAAGGCGGCCATCACCAGGGCGAGCGAGACCGACATCAGCATGAAGAACAGCCAGGCCATGTAGGCGCCGCGGCGTCTGAGGTGGCGCGCCTCGCCGCCCGACCCGCCGACCGAATGCGGGTGGACCAGACGTTCGAGCTCGCGCTCGCCGTGCTTGTAGAGCGCGTAGACCCGGAGCAGCTTGGCGCCCCCCGCCGTCGTCCCGACCCCGCCGCCGATCATCGCGAGGCCGAGCAGGATGAGCCCGGGCGTCTGCAACCCCGACCAGGCCCGCGCGGTATCCCAGGCGACGCTTTCCCAGCCGGTCGTGGTCAGGAAGGAGATCACCGTGAAGACCGAGCCCCAGAGCGAGGCGAGCCCGTCGAGGAGCGCGAGCTCGGCCCCCTCTTCCTCGTAGGCGGCGATGAAATGGCGCAGGAACAGGATCAGCGGCAGGACGATGATGATGGTCGAAGCCAGGCGGATTTCCGGGTCGCGGGCAAGCTGGCGCCAGCCCTTGCCCTGGCCTTCCCGGGCGAAGGTCACCCGCGAGATCGCGAAAATCAGGAAAACGGCGATCATCACCTCGCCGGCATGCCCTGCCCCGCCGTTCGACAGCCCGCCGACCGGCGAGATGCCGGAGGTCGAGAGCGTGCCCATCGCATGCGCCATGGCCGCCGCCGGCGTGTCGCCCGCCAGGATCAGCCCGAGCCAGAGCAGGACTGTGAGCGCCGTGTAGACCGGGAACAGCGCCGCGGCATGGGTCCGGATCCGGCGCGAGAGATCGGCGCGTTCGGTGATCTGGCTGTGCACCGTGGGCGCAAGGTCGCTGCCGGCCGGGCGCAGCCGGACCTCGAAGCCGCCGAGCGCCATCGGCGCGAGCACGGCGATGGCGCCGACCCACATGAACAGCCCGCCGATCCAGCCCACGGTGGCCCGCCAGGTGTGGAGCGCCGGGGTCAGCCGGCCGGGATCGTCGTAGAGCGTGGCGCCGGTGGTGGTCAGGCAGGAGACCATCTCGACATAGGCGTTGAAGAAGGTGGTGTTGCCGAGCGCTTCGTGAAACGGCAGCGCGAAGAGGAAGGGCAACGCGACGAACAGCAGGAGAAATCCCGCAAGATGGCGGCGCGGGTGGTCGCCGCGGGGCCGGCCTGCCATCGCGATCCCGATGAAGGCGCCGACGACCAGGGTGAGCGTGCCCATCGAGAAGAACACTTCGGCGGTCTCCGCCTCGTCCGTCGCCACCGCATGGATTGCCGGGATGAACATCGCTACCCCGCCCAGCCCGATGAGCGAAACCAGGAGCGGCAGACGGGCGAGCCAGGACAGCATCGGTGCCCCCCGCGCCTCAGAAGAAGTCGACCGAGACCTGCAACAGGCGCTCGACCTCGGGCACATCCGCCGCCATGGCGAAGATCACCACCACATCGCCTTCCTCGATCCGGGTCTCGGCCGTGGGTTTGACCACCCGGTCCTCTTTCAGAAGCGCGCCGACCAGCACGCCTTCGGGAAACTCGACGTCGCGGATCCTCTGGCCGGCGATCGGCGAGGTCGAGAGCA
>JAGRMP010000329.1:1909-9119 GCA_020441225.1 Maritimibacter sp.
CGATCACCTCGGCCTCGGCGTCGCCCACCGAGTAGACCCAGCGCACCCGTCCGTGGCGGACATGGCGCAGGATCGAGCTCACGGTGGTGCCGCGCGGGTTGACATGGGCGTCGATGTCGAGCGGACCCATCAGCGGAATGAGCGAGGTATCGTTGACCAGGCAGATCGCCATCGGGCAGCCGGCGGCCTTGCCACGCACGCTGGCGAGCATGTTGACCTTGTCGTCGTCGGTCACCGCCAGCACCGCATCGGCGCGGGCGATCCCGGCCTCCCGGAGCAGCTCCATGTCCATCGCGTTGCCGTGCAGCACCACGGTGCGTTCGAGCGCGTCGGCGGCACGTTCGGCAATCTCGCGGTCGAGCTCGATGACCTTGGCGCGGACCCGGTCGGAGCGCCGTTCCAGCGCCTCCGCGACCGCGAGGCCGACGTTGCCGCCGCCGAGGATCACCACCCGTTCCTGGCGCTTCACCTCCTTGCCGAAGACCTCGAGCGTGCGGTTTGAATCGGTGCTGTCGGTCATCACGTAGACCTGGTCGCCCGGAAACAGCTGGTCGGTGCTTTCGGGCACGAACAGCGCGCCGTCGCGGCGCACGCCGACGACAATGGTCTTGAGGGTGGAGAACAGATCGGTGAGCTGCCTCAGCGGCGTGTTGACCACCGGGCATTCCTCGTCGATCTGGATGCCGAGGAGCGTCGCCCGGCCGCCGAAGAACAGTTCCGCATCGAAGGCCGAGGGGGCGCTGAGCCTTCGCAGCACCGCCAGCGCCACTTCGCGTTCGGGGCTGATGACCACGTCGATCGGCAGGTGTTCGCGGCGGTAGAGGTCGGAATAGATCGCGTCGAGGTAGCTTTGCGCCCTGAGCCGCGCGATCTTTCTGGGGATGTTGAAGATCGAATGCGCCACCTGGCAGGTGACCATGTTGACTTCGTCGGAATGGGTCGCGGCCACCAGCATGTCGGCGTCGCGCGCACCGGCGCGTTCCAGAACGTCCGGATAGGAGGCGAAGCCGGTCACGCCCTGGACGTCGAGCGTCTCCATCGCCCGGGCGACGAGATCGGGGTTGTTGTCCACCACCGTCACGTCGTTCTTTTCGCCCGAAAGATGGCGCGCGATCTGCCAACCGACCTGGCCCGCGCCGCAGATGATGACCTTCATTACGGTCTCCGTTCTGTCCCGGCACAGGATTGGCAGAGGGGGCGGGAAAGGTCAACGCGGGGTGTGAGCGATACCGGCGGCAATGGGCGGGTGCGGCGGACCGGCGATTTCCCGTTGAAGCCGCCGGAACGATCGTCTTATCTCCGCGCATGAAGCCCAAGATCCTTACCACGCTGCAAAGCTACGACCGCAGCCAGTTCCTCGGCGATCTGGTGGCCGGGGTGACCGTTGCGATGGTCGCCCTGCCGCTCAGCCTGGCCATTGCCATCGCCTCGGGCGCGGGGCCGGAAAAGGGGATCGTCACCGCGATTGTCGGCGGCTTCCTGATTTCGCTGCTCGGCGGCAGCCGGGTGCAGATCGGCGGGCCGACCGGCGCGTTCATCGTCGTGGTCTACGGGGTGATCGCCGAACACGGCTATGACGGGCTGGTGCTGGCGACGCTGATGGCCGGAGCGATCATGCTGGTGGCCGGGTTCCTGCGGGCGGGCAATCTCGTGGCCTATGTGCCCGAACCCGTCATCAACGGGTTCACCATCGGGATCGCGGTGATCATCGCGACCAGCCAGGTCAAGGACCTGCTGGGGCTCTCGGTGGCCGAGGTGCCCGCGGAATTCATCGCCAAGGTCGAGACGCTCTGGGCGGCGCGGGACACGTTCAGCCCGCTCGCCCTCGTGCTGGGGCTGGGGACGATGGTGCTGATCACCGCGCTCAGGCGGCTGGCGCCGAAGTTTCCCGGCCTGATCGTCGCGGTGGGGGTGAGTTCGGCGCTCGTCGCCGTCGCGGCCCTGCCGCTCGACACGATCCAGTCGCGCTTCGGCGATCTGCCCCGCAACCTGCCGCTGCCGGCACTGCCCGAGATCAGCCTTGCCCGGCTCACCGAATTGCTGCCGTCCGCGCTTGTGATCGCCTTTCTCGCCAGCATCGAGTCGCTGCTGTCGGCGATGGTCGCGGACAAGATGATCGGCGGCCACCACCGGCCCAATGCCGAGGTCATGGCGCAGGGCTACGCCAATATCGGCTCGGCGCTGTTCGGCGGCCTGCCCGCGACCGGCGCCATCGCGCGGACCGCCACCAATGTGCGGGCGGGCGGCAAGACGCCGGTGGCGGGGATTGTCCATGCGCTCACGGTCCTCCTGGTGATGCTCGTCGCCGCGCCGCTGGCGGGGTATCTGGCGATGCCGGCGCTGGCCGGTCTCCTGGTGCTGACCGCCTGGAACATGAGCGAGCCGCACAAGTGGCGCGGCTACATGCAGACCCGGGTCTCGGACCGGGTGCTGCTGGTCCTGACCATGCTGCTCACCGTGTTCGCCGATCTGACCATCGCCATCGGGGTCGGCGTGTTCATCGGCCTCGCGCTGCGCCTGCGCCGCCACGACGTCGGCGTCGAGAAGGACTGGACCCCGCCGGACCGGTGAGCCGCGCCCGGGGCCGGACCGGGCCGGGTATCGGCGTGGGCGTGGGCGGTGGCGGTGGCGGTGGAAAGGCGCGCTTTCCGGGGCCGATCGTGGACAACCGTCGCCAACGCTGCCAGATTTCCGCGCAGAACCCCAAAGTTACGAGAGTTTCACGTGTCGTTTCGCCAGTTCCAGGCCCTGCATGACCTCAGGGCCGCAGCACTCCACCTGGTCAACGGTCTGAACCGAGATCCGACCCCCACGGAGGCAAGAGTGCGGGGCGCGCTCGAGGCGATCGGCGCCGATCGCGTGCCGGATTGGCGGCTGGCCCTGAGCGACGGGGACCGGACCGCAGTGGCGACCGCCTCCTGCGCCCCGGAGGACGGGCGCGACGCGTTCCTCTTCGCGACCTGCGTGCGGCTTCTGGACCGCTCCGGACAGCCCGGTCGCGCCGGTGATTGGGACCGGGAGGTCGATGCGTTTTCGGACGCCTACCGCAGCGCGCCGGATGCGATTCGGGCGGCGATCTTCAACGGCTTGCCGGCGGGGGCGGGCAGACCGGAGGACCGGCTCACCGACAGCCGGGACACGGTGATCGCGGCGCTGCTCCCATTGGCGCGCCGGTTGACGGCGGAGGAACGGGCCGAGATCTCGGCGGCGGATTACGGCTGCGATATCGCCCGGCACCGGGCGGCGCTCGACGCCCTGCTCGCGACGACGGCGTGTCGGTTCCCCGACCACTGGTTTCCGGCGGAGGTCGTCGAACTGACCGCCCATGTGCCGAAGGCCCCGGGCTTCGCAGGATGCAGCGCGCTGGTTCTGGCGAACGCGATCTATGACGATGACCACGTCGATCACGCCAGTTTCCGCTGGCACCAGCACCGGCACGCCTACCCGCGGCTGAAGGCGAACGAGGCGGGTCCCCTCTTGCGTGGCTTCCGGTATCTGTACGAGGCGCTTCCGGATTGGGATCCGTTTTGGGACGTCCGGCGGCCGGAACGGATGTCCTTGGATCACTTCCTGCCCTGGTCTCCGTCCGGCCCGGACGCAGGCTGACCGGCGGCGTCGCGGCGGCCCGTGGACCGGGATCGCTCGGACCGACGCCGATGTCGCCCGCGCAACCGATCCGTTGAACCGGCGGAGCGGATCAGCGGGGGCGCGGGCGCGCGCCGCGGATCGGGCCCGCGTCAGCTGATGCGATAGGCGAGGCGCAGGCCGCCCCAGTGCTGGCCGCCGACGAAGATCGGCGCCGAGAGGTCTTTCATCATCATGAACGCACCGCCGCCCATGTCGCGGCGGTAGACCTGCAACAGGAAGGGTTCGGTATTGCGCCCGGCCTTGAGCCCGACGCGGTCGTCGAAGATCCGGCGGTTGCGGCTGTTGGCGGCGTTCCAGACCGGGTCGGCGCTCTGGGGGTGGGAAAACTTGCGGTTGTGGGTCGGCAGATAGCCGTTGCGGTCGACCGCGGCGCAGAACACCACGCGCGGATCGAAGTCGAGCGCCGCTTCCTGGATCGGCGGCAGGAGCCGGTCGGTGAGCTCGGTGAAGGGCGCCATGACCTGCACCGGATCGGTGCCCGGGATCTCGCGGTAGCGGGTATCGAACAGCGCCGACAGGCTGATCCGGTGTTCGGCGACAGCGGTTTCGAGGGCCGCGCTGATGGCGGTGGCATCGGCCTTGACCCGGTCGATGAACCGCTGGTCGACGGTGCCGCCACCCAGGCCGACGCTGGCCTGGACCATGGTCTCGGACCGGTCGATCAGCGAGCGCACCTTTTCGCTCGCGTCATGCACGCCGCGCGCGGTCCACTCGGCGCTTTCGCCGATGCTGCGGAACGTCGGCAGGAAGGTGTCGAGCGCCTGGGTCATGCCGGCCTGTTCGCCCTGCAGCGTCTGGGCATGGACGATGCTCTTCTGCGCCGCTTCGGCGATCTCGCCCACCGCCCGGTCGGCCGCGGCGGAATCGGCGATCACCTCGTTGGCGGTGCCGGCGACCTGACCCGTTTCCTCGGTCAGCACGCCGACCCGGCCCGACAGGGTCGACACCTGGTCCGAGATCGTCGCCGCAGCCTTGGCGGTGCGGCCGGACAATTCGTTGATCGCCTCGGCGACGACGCCGAAACCGCGCCCGGCGCTGCCGGCACGCGCGGCCTCGATCTTGGCGTTGATTGCGAGGATGTTGATCTGGCTCGCGATGGAGGCGATCTCGGCGTTCGATTTGAGCACCGTTTCCAGCGCCGCGCTCATCTCGGCCATCTGGTCCGTGAGGCCCTGGACCCAACTCGCGACATCCTGCGCGCGCCGGGCGCCGGATTTCAGAAGCTCGATCGAGCCGGTGACCGTCTCGCCGGTGCCGGCCGAGATCTCGGCAAGGTCCTCGAGCCCCGCGCGCATCCGAGCGCCCGCGGCGGTGAGCTGCTGGGCGGAGGCCGAGACCTCGCGGATCGCCGCCGTCTGGGCACCGGATCGGTGGTCGACCTCGTCGAGAAACCCGGAAATCTCGACAACCTCGAACCCGAGCGCCGCGGCGTGCCCGGCGAGGCTGGAAAGCTTCGGATCGATTGTCTGTTCGGCCGCGAACGTCTGATCCTGTATCATGCGCGTCTCCCGCTCGGCGGCCGGATGTGGCCAAGCCGGTTCGCGGGGACCGTAGCAATGCGGAATTACCGTGAGATTAATGGCCGACAGTTTGGGCGCGGCCCCGGGGCCGCCCTACCCCGCCTCGCCGCCGCCCTCGGCCACATAGGCGACGCGCGCGCCCGACTTGGTGCCGGTGACCACGCCGAGCGACTTCAGTTTGCGGTGCAGCGCCGAGCGCTCCATGCCGACGAAGCTCGCCGTCCGCGAGATGTTGCCGCCGAAGCGGTTGATCTGGGTCAGAAGGTATTCGCGTTCGAACGCCTCGCGGGCTTCGCGGAGCGGCAGCGTCGCAAGCGCGGCGGGCAACACTGCCCCGCCCTCGCCGCCACCCGCGGTCTCGATCTCGCTGAGCTCGCCCGGTTCGATCGGCCCGGTGCCGTCGCCGAGGATGAGCACGCGTTCGATGACGTTCTTCAACTGCCGCACGTTGCCCGGCCATTGCATGGACTGCAGCATCGCGCGCGCCTCCTCGGAGATCTCGCGCAGGGAAAGTCCCTGGGTGGCGTTGAACACGCTGACGAAATAGCTGGCAAGTTCGGGGATGTCTTCGCGCCGGTCGGCGAGCGGGGGGACCTGGATCGGCACCACGTTGAGCCGGTGGTAGAGCTCCTCGCGGAACCGGCCGGCGGCAATCTCGGACATCAGATCGCGGGTGGTCGAGGAGATCACTCGCACGTCGACCGAGACCGTGTCGGCGCCGCCGACCCGGGTGAAGCTCTGCTCGACCAGCACGCGCAGGATCTTGGACTGGGTGCCGAGCGGCATGTCGGCGACCTCGTCGAAATAGAGGATACCGCCGTTGGCCTCTTCGAGCAGCCCGGTCTCGACACCGCGCTCGGGCGTTTCACGGCCGAACAGCACCTCTTCCATCCGGTCGGGCTCGACCGCGGCGGAATTGACCACCACGAAGGGCGCGCGGGACCGGTCGGAGCCGGCATGGACGATCCGCGCCGCAAGCTCCTTGCCCGCGCCGGCGGGGCCGGTCAGCATCACCCGCCCGTTCGAGCGCATGACCTTGTCGAGGTTGGACTTCAGCGCCTTGAAGGCGGCCGAGGAGCCGACCATCTCGACCGGGCCGGAATCCTTGCGCTTCAACTCGACGTTTTCGCGCCGGAGCCGCGAGGTCTCCATCGCCCGGGCGATCACCAGGGTGAGCTGGTCGATGTTGAAGGGTTTCTCGATGAAGTCGTAGGCCCCCTGCTTGATCGCGGCGACGGCGATCTCGATGTTGCCGTGACCGGAGATGATGACCACCGGCACTTCCGGGTGCTCGCGCTTGACCATCTTGAGGATGTCGATCCCGTCCATCGCGGAATCCTTGAGCCAGATGTCGAGGATCATCAGACCGGGCAGCTCGCGCTTGACCTCGGCCACCGCCTCGTCGGAGGTGCCTGCGAGCCGGGTGGTGTAGCCCTCGTCTTCGAGGATGTCCGAGATCAGCTCGCGGATATCGCGTTCGTCGTCGACAATCAGAATGTCAGCCATGGGGGGTCTTCCTCGTCATTCGGCGGCGTCCTGGGCGGTGCCTTGGGTCTCGGGCGTCAGCGCTTTGATCGGCAGGCGGACCACGGCGCGCGCGCCGGGCCGGTCGGTGCCGCCGAAAAGGTCCGCGTCTTCCAGCACCAGCGTGCCGCCGTGTTCCTCGATAATCTTCTTCACGATGGGCAGGCCGAGGCCGGTGCCCTTGTCACGGGTGGTTACATAGGGTTCGAACAGCCGGGCCCGGTCGGCGGGAAGGCCGATGCCGTTGTCCTGGATCGTGACCACACCCTCCTTGCCCTGCGTCTCGAGCGCCACGCGGATCGTGGGCACGTGGCCCGGCGGGGCTTCGCCTGCCTGCTGCAGGCTCTCGATCGCTTCGCCGGCATTCTTGATGAGGTTGGTGAGCGCCTGGCCGATCATGGTCTCGTCGAGCTCGGCGGGCACCTCGGTCCCGGGCAGGGTCGCCTCGATCTCGACGCCGACCTGCCCCGCCTTTTGCAAGGTGACCGCGCCACGCACCAGTTCCACGAGGTTCGCGG
>JAGRMP010000330.1 GCA_020441225.1 Maritimibacter sp.
TCTTGGCGCAAATACTCCCGGGGGTTTGGGGGCGGAGCCCCCAATGCACACACCGCCCGCTTGCGCCCCGGCGGCCAAACTGGTTTCCTCGCCGCAACCGCCACAGCCCCCGTTCAGATGCCCAGATTTGCCGCCAACCTCACCTTCCTGTTCCGCGAACTGCCCTTTCTCGACCGCTTCGAGGCCGCCGCCGCAGCCGGGTTCAAGGGCGTCGAGGTGCTCTTCCCCTATGACGACGCGGCGGCCGAGATCACCCGCCGGCTCCGGGCTTTCGAGCTGGACCTCGTGCTCATCAACGCCCCGCCGCCGAACTGGGCCGGCGGCGAGCGCGGTTTCGCCGCTGTCCCCGGGCTGTCCGACCGTTTCCGCCATGATTTCAGACGTGCGCTGCGTTTCGCCGAAGCGCTGGGCGCGCGGCATCTCCACCTGATGGCGGGCAAGGCCCAGGGCCTGGTGGCGCGCAAGACCTTTATCGACAACCTCACCTGGGCCGCAGCCCAGGCGCCGGGTGCGAGCCTCACCATCGAGCCGATCAACCCGGTCGACATGCCGGGCTATTTCCTGAACGATTTCGACCAGGCCGCCGAGATCCTCGATGCCGTCGGCGCCCCCAATCTCGGCCTGCAGTTCGACATGTACCACGCCCAGATGATCACCCATGACGGAATGTCCGTCTGGGACAGGCACCGCGCCCGGGTGAAGCACATCCAGATCGGCGGCGTCCCGGGCCGGGGCGAGCCGGTGAAAGGCGAGGTCGACTACCCCGCCTTCTTCGCCCGGCTCGACGCCGAGGGCTACAGGGGCTGGGTCTCGGGCGAGTACAACCCGGCAGGCCGGACCGAGGACGGGCTCGGCTGGACGTCACCCGAAGGCTCCTGACAGGACCCTGTCAGGAGGGCTGTGCGACAAGGGTCTCCTCAGTCAACCAAGGAGACCACCCATGACCACCCAACCTCTCGTCGTCTGGACCGAACTGCCCGTGCGCGATGTCGCCAGTGCCGCCGCCTTCTACGATGCCGTGCTCGGCACCAAGACCACCGTCGACACCTCCGGCCCCATGCCGATGGCGAATATCGGCGATATGATCGACGGCGTCGGCTGCTCGCTGTTTGAAGGCACTCCCGGGGCTGCGACGCTGGCCCATTTCGCCGTGCCGGCCCTCGAAGCCGCAACCGAGCGGCTCACCGCCGCCGGTGGCACGGTCGAGGGGGACGCGATCGAGATCCCGGTGGGCCGTTTCGTCTACGCAGCCGACCCCGACGGCAACCGGATCGGCCTGTTCGAGGCAAAACAGGCCGCCTGACCCGGTCCCGGCTGCCACGCGCAGTGGCGGCCGGCCTCCCGAACCCCATGGCCAGCCGCGGCCGCTCCTGACATTCTGTCCCCGACCGGGGCAGGATGCGGCGCCCCGCCTGGCCGGAAACCGTCTCTTCGAAAGGACGATCCGATGACGACAAGAACCGAAACTCCCACCCGCGCCGAGGCCACCGCGGCGAGCCCCGTGGTCTGGACCGAAATCCCGGTCCGCGACCTCGATGCCGCCGCGCGCTTCTACGGCGCCGTTCTGGGCGTGGCGCTCACCGAGCAGCAGATGGGCCCCGCGCGCACCTTCGTCCTGCCCTATGGCGCGGGCGGGGTGTCGATGAACCTGCAGGAAGGCGCGCCCGCCGCCCCGGGCACGGGGCCGGTGGTGCATTTCGCCGTGACCGACGTCGCGGCCGCCGCCGCCCGCGCTGCCGAAGCCGGCGGGACCGCGGCGTCGCCGGTGATCGAGATCCCGGTCGGCCGCATGGTCTATTGCACCGATCCAGACGGCAACCGCTTCGGCGTCTTCGCCTTTTCGGCCGCCTGATGCGCCGCGCCGACCGCCTGTTTCAGATCGTCCAGTATCTCAGGGGCGGTCGGCTCACCACCGCGCGCGACCTCGCGGCGAAACTCGAGGTCAGCGAACGCACGATCTACCGCGACGTGGCCGATCTCATCGGCTCGGGCGTGCCGATCGAGGGCGAGGCCGGGGTCGGCTACGTGATGCGCGCGGGCTACGACGTGCCGCCGCTCATGTTCACCCGCCCGGAGGTGGCGGCGCTCGTCGCCGGCGCGCGGATGGTGCGGGCCTGGGGTGGGGCCGAGCTTGCCCGCGCCGCAGAAGAGGCGCTGGTGAAGATCGGTGCCGTCCTGCCCGACACACTGCGCGACAGTGCCGACCAGGTCCCGATCCACGCGTACAACTTCACCGGGCTGGACCCGGCCGACCGCGCGATGCTCGACCGGCTCGAAGCGGCCTGCAACGACCGGGTCCGGCTCGACATCGCCTACCGCGCCCTCGACGGCACCGAAAGCCGGCGCCATGTCCGCCCGCTGGGGCTGCATTTCTGGGGCCAGACCTGGACCCTCGCGGCCTGGTGCGAGCTTCGTGAGGGGTTCCGGACCTTTCGCGTCGATCGGATCGAGGACGCGAAGGACGCGGGCCGGTTCCGCCCCGAACGCGACAGATCCCTGGCGGCCTATTACCGCGCCCATCGCGGCAGAAACCCGGAATGATCCGCGGTCCCGGCCGGCTCGCCCGGGCTGCGCGGATCGCCCCGCAGGGCAGGCGGTCGGCGTGACGGGACCAGAGCCCCGGGGTCGCGGCGCGGTTTCTTTGTCGACGGAATGGAACGGGATTGTTTTCGTGGCCTAACAAGGCCTTACCCTGCCCGTTGCCGGTCGCGCCCTGGGGCATTTCTCCGATCCGCCAAAGGCCGAAATCGACACCGGTTCCCGCCGTGGGCACCCCAATTCGAGCCCGTGTTCCGCGCCCGAACACGGTCGGCCGCAGCGGCGCCCGGCCATTGTTTCCCTAAGGGAAGCAGAGTGTTTTCACGGGTTTCCAATGGATTGCTGCCCACTCATCCGAGAGACCGGGCGAACGAAAGCCCCCCGGACCGGTTCGCCGACTGCGTCAGACCTTGAGGCCGAATTCCCTGAACCGCGCCTTGAGATCGGCCTCGGGCCGCGCCCCGAGATGGCTGATGACTTCGCTCGCCGCGATATTTCCCATGATCCCGCAAGACTCTGGGTCGAACCCTTCGATCATACCCCACAGATAGCCGCCGGCGAACAGATCGCCCGCCCCGGTCGCATCGACCACCTTGGTGGGCACGGCCGGGCAATGCCAGCGCATCGGCCCGTGCAGCACATGCGCCCCGTGTTCGCTCTCGGTGCAGACCACCGTTTCGACCTCCGCCGCGGCCGCCTCGAGGGCAAGGTCGAAATCGCCGAGCGGATACATCGACAGGATCTCGGAGCGGTTCGCGAACAGGAGATCCACGTCGTTTTTCAGCATCTCGGCGAAAGCGTCGCGGTGCCGTTCGACACAGAACGGGTCCGACAGCGTGAGCGCCACCTTGCCGCCGCCCCGTTTCGTCGCCGCGATCGCGCGGGCAAAGGCCTCGTGGCTTTCGGGCCCGTCGAACCGGTAGCCTTCGAGAAAGATCCACGCGGCGTTTTCCATCATGCCGACGTCGATATCGGCGGGGGAAAGGTGCTCGGTCACACCGAGATAGGTGTTCATGCTCCGCTCGCCGTCGGGCGTGACCAGAACGATGCAGCGGCCGGTCTCCTCGGGATGATCGCGGCGGGCCAACGACACCTCGTAGACCACCCCTTGCGCGCGCAGGTCGTGGGCGAAGATCGCGCCGAGCTGGTCGTCCTTGACCTTGCCCACATAGGCCGCGCGGCCGCCGAGATGGGCGAAGCCGGCGATCGTGTTGGCGGCCGACCCACCGGATATTTCCGTCGCCGGGCCGACCTTGCCGTACAGCTCGACCCCGCGCTCGCGGTCGATGAGCTGCATGATGCCTTTTTCGACAGCGTTCTCGGCGAGAAAGGCATCGTCGGCATGGGCGAGCACGTCGACCATGGCGTTGCCGATGCCGACCAGCTGGAACCGTTTACTCATGGGGTCTTCTCCTCGGAAGGGCAGAGGTCGTGGATGATGCAGGCGCCGCATTTCGGTTTGCGCGCGGTGCAGATATAGCGTCCGTGCAGGATCAGCCAGTGATGGGCGTGCAGCGCGAAATCGGCCGGCACATGGTCCTCGATCGCGCGCTCGACGGCGACCACGTCCTTGCCGGGCGCGATCCCGGTGCGGTTGCCGACGCGGAAGATATGGGT
>JAGRMP010000331.1:0-782 GCA_020441225.1 Maritimibacter sp.
TTCTGCCGCCCGGTCTGGGAGCGGTTCGTGCGGCTGGCGGTGCTGACGGGCGAGTTGCCCGCCCGGGACTTCGACCGGAATCCTGACGCCTACCTGGGCTGCGAATGGCTGCCGCCGAAGTTCGACTACGTCGATCCGAAGAAGGACGTGGAAGCCGAGATCCTTGCGATCGGCGCGGGCCTCAAGAGCCGCAGCCAGGCGATCTCCGAGCGGGGCTACGATGCCGAGCAGGTCGATGCCGAGATCGCGGCCGACCGGGCGCGCGCAGATCTGCTGGGCCTCAACTTTGCTGAGACGCCACCGAATCAGAAGGAGGAGGCCGATGGCTGACACCATGGAGCTGCTCACCCGCCGAGCCACGCTTGCGCCCGCCACGGCCGATCCCGAGGCCCGCACCGTCGAGGTGGTCTGGTCCACCGGCGCGCCGGTGCGCCGCCGTGACATGGCGGGCCAATACATCGAGCGGCTGAGCCTCGTGCCCGAAGCCGTGGACCTCTCGCGCCTGGAGGGCGCCAGCGTCCTCGACGCACATCGCCAGACCGCCGTGCGCGACGTGCTGGGCTCGGTGCGCAGCGCCGCCGTGGACGGCAAGCGCGGCACCGCCCTCATACAATTCTCGGCCCGGCCCGAGGTGGAGCCGGTCTGGCAGGACGTGCTGGCGGGCATCCTGCGCCACGTCTCGGTCGGCTACTCCGTAGAGGAGTGGTCAGAGACAGCCGAGAACGGCGCGCGCGTGCTGACCGCCGTGAGCTGGACACCCCACGAGATTTCCCTGGTGCCGA
>JAGRMP010000331.1:812-4524 GCA_020441225.1 Maritimibacter sp.
GACAGAGATGACCGACACGACCACCCGAGAGGCCGCCGACACAGCGCCGACCACCGAGACCCGCGCCGCAGCGAATGCCGAGATCCGCTCCATCGCCCGGATCGCCGGGCTGGACCAGTCCTGGATCGACGGCCAGATCGACGGAGGCGCCGATCCCGACACCGCGCGCCGCGCGGCCTTCGATGCGCTGGCGCAGCGTTCCGCACCGTCGATCCGGACCGAACAGGTCCGCGTCGAGATGGGTGAGAGCCAGGACGACCCGGCCCTGCGCGCCCGGCAGATGGGCGAAGCGCTCTACGCCCGGATCAACCCGCGCCACGAACTTTCAGAGCCCGCCCGGCGCTACGCCTATTCCACGCCCGTGGACATGGCGAAGGAGCTGCTGACGCTGCGCGGCGAGTCCACCATGGCGCTCTCGCCAGCAAGCCTCGTCACCCGCGCGCTGCACACCACCTCGGACTTCCCGATCATCCTCGGGGACACGGTGGGCCGGGTGCTGCGCGACGCCTACCAGGCCGCGCCCTCGGGCATCCGCCGCCTCGGCCGCCAGACCACGGCGCGGGACTTCCGGGCGGTGAACAAGATCATGCTGGGTGAGGCGCCGCTCCTGGAGAAGCTCAACGAGCACGGCGAGATCAGGGCCGGGACCATGGCCGAGGCGCGCGAGGCCTACAAGGTCGAGACCTGGGCGCGGAAGATCGGCGTCACCCGGCAGGTGCTGGTCAACGACGACCTCGGCGCCTTCGCGGACCTCGCCCGCCGCATGGGTCAGGCCGCGGCCGAGACCGAGGCGCGGATCCTCGTCACTCTCCTCGAGTCGGGCAGCGGCAACGGCCCCATGCTCTCGGACGGCAAAACGCTGTTCCACGCCGATCACGGCAACAAGGCGGGCACGGGCGCCGCGATCGCCGACGCGACGCTCTCGGCCGCCCGGCTGGCGCTCAGGACGCAGAAGGGCATCGAGGACCGCACCATCCGCGTGACGCCGCGCAACCTGCTGGTGCCGCCCGCGCTGGAGACCACCGCCGAGAAGTGGCTGGCGAGCATCGCCCCGGCCACCGCTGCGGACGTGAACCCGTTCTCGGGGTCGCTGTCGCTGGTGGTCGAGCCGCGCCTCAGCTCGGCCACCCGCTGGTATGTCACCGCCGACCCCGGCGAGATCGACGGGCTTGAGTTCGCCTATCTCTCGGGCGCCGAAGGCCCGCAGGTCGAGAGCCGCTCGGGCTGGGACGTGGACGGCGTGGAGATACGGGTGATCCTCGATTTCGGAGCGGGCTTCATCGACCATCGGGGCTGGTTCATGAATGCAGGCGCGTGATGGCCGACCTCACCCAGCTCACCGCCTGGCGGGACGCCCTGATGGCCGCGCGCTACCGGGGCGTCCGCACCGTCGAATACGACGGCAAGCGCGTCACCTACGCGAGCGACGGCGAGATGGCCGCCGCGCTCGCGGACCTCAACCGGCAGATCGCGGGGACGACCGACCGCATCTCGGTCGTCCGTATCCAATCCTCGAAGGGGCTCTGAGATGAAGAACTACCTCCAGAACGGTCACATCGTCCGCGTGACCGCGCCTGCGGGCGGCATCGCCTCTGGCGACGCACTGATCGTCGGCAGCATCTTCGGCATCGCCGCCTNCCGCCTATTCCTCGGCCGAGGGCGATCCGGTCGAGCTCTCCACGACCGGCGTGTTCCAGCTGCCGAAGGCCAGCGCCGCGGTGCTGACCGTCGGCGCGCGCGTGGCGTGGGACAACACGACGAAGGAAGTGAACACCCCGGCGGCGGGGCGGTTTCCCATCGGCACCGCGGTCGAGGCGGCCGGGAACGGCGTCACCAGCGTCGCGGTGCGGCTGGATGGCGTGGCGACGGCGTAAGAAGCGCGGCGGTTCAGGTTTTCGTGTTCGGCAGGTGCTTACCGACATGCCCCACGACCATCTTCAATCGCCGTTGGTCGAAGATGAAGTGGATTGACGCACATGAGTTCGGGTCCCCGGCGCCAATAGTGATGTGGGGCTCGAACAGCTGCTTCTTGCCTTGATACTCGAATTCGTAATGGGAGCGGAGCTTCCCGCGGGTCGTATCGGAGATATGCATGCTGCTCCGCTTTCCCCAACCTCGATCACGCAAATGCTGAAGAAGGTCTCCACCGCTCCCCTTCTCATCCCGGCTCTTGCTCCAGACATCGACAATCTCGTCAAGATCGCTCAGCGCCTTGTATATGTCATAGGGGCGTTGGAAGGGACTTGCCGCCGCGGCGGACGTCGCCGTGTCGAGCATCTCCAAGTTCTTGCATCGTAGTGCAGCAGCCTCCACAGCTTCCGCTACGGAAGAGAAAGCGAGTTCTTCGGTTGCTTCGGTCTGGGGGAGTTCTTCGGGGCCTTCGGGTCCAGTGGCAAAGAAGACCTGCTGGTTCGCCCTAAGATTGGCGTTCTCCGCCTCTAGCCCCGCGATCTGCTCCTCTGCCTCCCTGAGCTTGTCGACTGTTTGCTCATAGTCTTCCCAGAATTCGTCACCTGTCGCCCGCTTCTGCTCAAGAACCTTCTGGCGTTCTGCGGCTTCAGCGCGCCGCATTACGTCGGCAATCCTCTTGTCAGGCACATACCGGAACGCCGCGACAGCGAAGATTGCGCGCTCAATTGTCCTCGCGGCGACGACAGGCCCCACCTGCTCGATCCAGGACCCGAAGAACAAGCGGTGGCTTCGCGGATCAGATGCCTTCGAGAAACCGGGCCAGTAGATCCGAGCCGCTCCGTTGAAGCAGGACAGTTGCCGACCGACCTCGTCGGCAAAATCCCACGTCAACTCGGGGTCCTCGACCCGCACCACCACCGCGACGCCAGCAAGGTTGCGCGCGAGCTTCGCAGGATCGATCTGGTTCGACTCGCCGCGGGCATAGGGCGAAAGAAGAACCAAAGGCAGCTTTCGGAGATCACTCGTTAGGAGTGCAAGGAGGTCATCTAGCCCATCTTGCTGCAAGACGTATGGCTCGGCCCTGACCTGCATTTCTTCGATGTAAGCGGGGGCTTTCGTGCAAATATCGCGCACGGCGCGCGGCGACCCAAAGATCAATTTCGCCGGTGCAACGCTGTACTCGACAGACTCGATCGAGATGAGATGTTCGACGCCGCAGCGATCCCCAAACTGACCAACGCGCACTTCGTTCGCCCACCTCAAGCCCCCATCGTTGTCATCGGGGAAAGACCAGCGGATGCGTACCACGCGCTCGTCCCCGTCCTGATAGGTCGAGGAAGACAGAGAATGTCGGCTCGGAAGACCCTCGGGAGCGCCTGCGGACTCTGGTTCGAAGTTGAAATCGGGTAGCTCACGTCTGCCTCGGTAGTGTCCGACGATCCAGTCCGTGTAGGTGGAAAGAACGCTGCCTATGCCGTCCTTAGCCGTGACGTCAAAACGACATGCATAAACAAGACGCGCCATGAACCACCCCTGCCGAACCGAATGCCCGCGACACCCACTCACCATTCTGAGGATAGGGGACGGCGCGTTCAAGCACCATCGACCGCGAACGTCTGCGGAACAAGGCCCTGTCCCGTGTCGCATCCGTGTTGCACGGAGGAATCGGGGATGTTCGTAAGCCTTTGGAATCTTTGGGGAGTGTTCGGGACGGCCTTGCAACACGGCGCGACACGCAAAAGCCGCCCGGACGGCGTCCTAAGCGTTTGATATCTTGCAGGAAAGTTTGGTTGCGGGGGTA
>JAGRMP010000332.1:0-396 GCA_020441225.1 Maritimibacter sp.
GCCCATAGGCCACCACCACCGCCACCTCCGGCGCGAAGCCCGCGAACTCGGCCTGGGCCTCGGCGCCCCGCAGGCTCTTCGGATGCCGCACCTCCAGCCCCAGTTCCAAGGCCCGGAGATGCACCGGGGTGGGCCGGTCCTTCTTGCCGCGCCCGGCGGGGCGGGGGGGCTGGCAATAGACCGCCGCGACCTCGTGGCCGGCCTCGATCAGCGCATCGAGCACCGGCACCGAAAACGCGGGCGAGCCCATGAACACCAGTCTCATCTGTTGACCTTCCGCGCCTTGGCGACCAGCCGGTCGCGTTTGAGTTTCGACAGGCGGTCGAAGTACATGCGACCATTGAGGTGGTCGATCTGGTGCTGCGCGCTGGTGGCCCAGAGCCCGACGAAATCGCG
>JAGRMP010000332.1:439-3880 GCA_020441225.1 Maritimibacter sp.
CCGCGAGATCGTCGCCCAGACGCCCGGCAGGTTGGGGCTCGCCTCGTCGTGGTCGCGCAGCTGCACGCTCGCATGCAGCACTTCCGGGTTGGCCATGCGCACCGCCTGGCCGCGCGTCTCGGAGGCATCGACCACCGCAAGCCTTTGCATGATCCCGAGCTGCACCGCCGCGAGCCCCACGCCCGGCATCGCCTCCATGGCGGCGATCATCTCGTCCCAGATCGCCCGAACCTCGTCGGTGACCGCTTCAACCGGCGCAGCGGGGGTGCGCAGCCGCTTGTCGGGCCACATCACGAAGGGGCGGTGCGTGGTTGTCATGCCCGGCGGCCCTCCGTTCAGGCGCGGGCCCGCTCGCGCTTGTACTTCTGGCTCTTGCGGGTCATGAGCTGGCGTTTCATTGCGCTGAGGTAATCGATGAACAGCTTGCCATTCAGATGGTCGATCTCGTGCTGTACCACGGTCGCCCAGAGGCCGCCGAAGTCACGCTCCTGCGGGTTGCCGTCACGGTCGATCCAGGCCACGCGGACCTCGGCGGGCCGGGTCACCTCGGCATATTGGTCGGGGATCGACAAGCAGCCTTCCTCGTAGACATTCATCTCGTCCGACGATGCCAGAACCTCGGGGTTGAACATCACCATCGGCTTGGGCGCGGCGTTGGGGTCCTTTTCCGCGTCGAGCACGATCGCGCGCGTGAGCACGCCCACCTGCGGCGCCGCCAGCCCCACGCCCGGCGCGTCGTACATCGTCTCGAGCATGTCGTCAGCCAACAGCCGCAGCTCGTCCGACAGATCGGCGACGGGATCGCAGACCTTCTTCAGGCGCGGGTCGGGGTGGATGAGGATCGGTCGAATGGACATGGGCTTCATTTAGGTCAAGCCGAAACGCTGCGCAATGTCCCCTTGCACCGGGCTTCCCAGGCGCTAGCTTGGCGGACGCAAACAGGGAGCCCCGTTATGTCCTTCGATGAGAGTTTCGACCGCGTGAAAACCGGGGCCAGCAAATGGACCGCGATGGAGGCGGCCTTCGGGCTCACCGCCGACGATCTTCTGCCGATGTGGGTCGCCGACATGGATTTCCCGGCGCCCGACTTTCTGAAAGACGCCGCGCATGCGCTCGCCGAGGCCGGCGATTTCGGCTATTTCAGCCATATCCCCAGCTATCTCGATGCGGTCGCCTGGTGGGCCGAGACCCGACATGGCTGGGCGGTCGATCCGGCCTGGATCACCCCTACCGCCAGCCTCGGCAACGCCATCGCCTTCGCGATCCAGACCTGGTCGAAACCCGGCGACGGGGTGGCGATCTTCAGCCCCGTCTACCACGAGTTCGCCGCCAAGATCCGCAAGAATCACCGCAGCCTGACCGAGCTGCCGCTCGTTGAGGAGGACGGTCGCTTCACTCTCGACATGGCCCGCTTTGAGAAGACCATGTGCGGCAATGAAAAGATCCTGCTCCTGTCCTCGCCGCACAACCCGGGCGGGCGGGTCTGGACGGCGGAAGAGCTGCGCGCCATCGCCGATTTCGCCGCGCGCCATGACCTCGTCCTGATCTCGGACGAGGTGCATAACGACCTGATCCTGCCGGGCGTCGCCCATACGCCCACCGCGCTGGCCGCGCCCGACATCACCCCCCGGCTGGTGACCATGACCTCGGCGTCCAAGACCTTCTCCATCGCCGGCACACGGCTCGGCGCGGTCATCATCGCCGACGAGACGCTGCGGGGCCAGTTCAAGGACACCGTGTCGCGCGCCGATCTCTACCCCAACCTCTTCGGCGTCGCCCTGTCCCGTGCCGCCTTCACCCCCGAGGGGGCTGCCTGGGTCGATGCGCTCACACCCTATCTCGCGGGCAATTTCGGATGTTTCCGCGACGGTGTCGGCACCATTCCCGGCGCGCGGGTCCATAGGCTGGAGGGCACCTATCTCGCCTGGGTCGATTTCACCGGCACCGGCATGACCGACGCCGAGCTGTGGAGCCGGGCGACCGAACGCGCGCGGGTGGTGCCCAGCCCCGGCCCCGCCTTCGGCACCGGCGGCGCGGGCGGGCTGCGGTTCAACCTCGGCACCCAGCGCGCCCGGGTCGAAGAGGCCGTCGACCGCCTCACGCAGGCCTTCGCCGATCTGCAATGAGCCGCGCGGCCCGGGTCTTCGCCAACCTGTTCCTGCTGGCGCTCCTGGCCTATGCGGCGTTGGCGATCCGCGAGCGCTTCAGGCTGCCGCCGCCCGAACCGCTCGCGGGCCGGATCGACCGGATCCTGATCGAAAAGGCCGATCGCCGGCTCACCGTCTTTCGCGACGGCGCGCCGCTCAAGAGCTACCGGGTCGCGCTGGGCTTTGCGCCCGAGGGCGACAAGGCGCGGCAGGGCGACGGGCGCACGCCCGAGGGGCTGTTCCGCATCGACCGGCGCAACGCCCGGAGCGCCTTCAACCTCTCGCTCGGGATCGACTATCCGCAGCCCGACGACATCGCCCGGGCGCGGGCGGGCGGCTATGCCCCCGGCGGCGACATCTTCATCCACGGCCAGCCCAACGGCTACGACGCGGTTCCGACCCTGCGCTACGACTGGACCGAAGGCTGCATCGCGCTCGCCGACGCCGAGATCGAGGAGCTGTGGCGCGTGACCCCGCTCGGCACCGAGGTCGAGATCCGGCCCTAGGCGGCCCGCCGTGCCGCCCTGAGCGCCGCGCGCCGTTCCCGCCAGGCCGCGACCAGCCCCGCCGAGATCACCATCGTCGCCCCCACGGCGACATTGGGCTCCAGCACCTCGCCGAAGAGCGTGATCGCGATCAGGGTGACGAAGACGAGCTGGAAATAGGCGAACGGCTGCACCGCACTCGCTTCGACAACCTCGTAGCACTTGATCAGCAGCCAGTGCCCGGTCACCCCGGTGACGCACAGCGCCGCCATCCAGCCCCAGTCGGGCGCCACCATCGGCTCCCAGAACCAGATCCCCACCAGCGTCATCCCCACGGCGCCGACGACGCCGGTCCAGAAGAACGAGGTCGCCGAGCTGTCGCGCCGCGCCGCGAGCCGGGTGAGCACGCCGTAGACCGCCCAGAGAAACGCCGCCGCCAGCGCGATCAGCGCGTTGGGGTCGAACACCGCGACGCCCGGCTGCAGGATCACCAGGATGCCGATGAACCCCACCGCGATGGCGGCCCAGCGCCACGGCCCCACCTTCTCGCCCAGAACCGGCCCCGAGAGCGCGGCGATCATCAGCGGGAAGGAGGCAAAGACCGCATGCGTCGGGATCAGCCCGAGCAGGACAAAGGCCCAGACCGTCACACAGACCTCGGTGATGAGCAAAAGCCCCCGCACGATCTGCAACACCGGCTGGGTGGTTGCAGCGGCGGCGCGCAGCCCCCCGGCCTTGCGCGCGGCGATGACCAGCACGAAGGCGGCGAAGAACCAGTAGCGGATCATCACCACCATGAAGACGTTGTA